>DASUIM010000001.1:0-5039 GCA_036279775.1 Fluviicoccus sp.
CTGGTGTCGTCGCGGCGCAAGGGGTGGGGGCTGGAAGATTTTGAATTGAACCGGGAAGGACGGCGGCGGCGCATCGTGCTGCGCTGCCAGCATTATTTCGCCGCCAGCCGTGTCGCCAGCCGCACCGACCTGCTGCTCACCATGCCAGAGCAATACGCCCGTATCGCCAACATGCAGTTCGGCAACCGCATCTACCCTTTTCCCTTGCAAACGCAAGCGCTGGACGCCCATCTCTACTGGCATGCCACTGCCGAGCATGACCCCGCCAACCGCTGGCTGCGCGGGGTGATGCAGGACGTGGTCAGCGCCTGGCCGGACGAACCTCAGTGACGGGTGTAGTGCAGCAGCTTGCCCTTGTAACCTTCACCGCTGGCCTGTAAACCGTCCAGGCTGGACTCCTCACAGGTATAGCCCAGCGCCGCCATGCAGCGGCTGAAGCCGGGACGGTTGCCGCGATTGGGATCGACAATCAGCACTTCCACCGCTTGTTCGGCATGACGTTCGATAAACGCGGACAGCCGGGCGGGCTGATCGCGCTCATAAAGCAGGTCGCTGCCGATGATGACATCAAAACGCCCCAGCGCCGGATTTTCCGTTTCCCAGTTGCCGTTCAGGTATTTGGGAATCCCCATGCCGTTCAACCCGGCATTCTGCGTCAGGAAGTCCCCGGCCAGCGGATGGCAGTCGCTGGCGGTGATATCCATCTCCCGGCGCTGGCAGACCAGACTGGCCAGTCCCAGACCGCAACCCACTTCCAGAATGCGCTTGCCCTGCAACTCAAAATTTTCCATCAGCCCGGCCAGCATGCGGGCGGAAGGCCAGACCATGCCGAACAACGACCAGCTGGCCGGGGAAATTCCGGCCGCCGCCGCCGCGCCCAGCGGGTCGGCATATTGCTGGCGGTCCAGCAGTGAACGGATTTGCAGGTCAACCGCCCCGTTCAGGGAAACGGCTTCGAATTTGACCAGATAACCTGGCATGGCAACGCTCTCGTGGAGGCGTCTCGTGCGGCGGGAAAAAGTTCGGTAACGAACAGGACACAAGACTTCAGGAAGCGTCATGCAGGCCTTGCGGCCTTTCGCGGGGCAAAAGCAGCGGAAAGATAGGGTTTAACAAGGCGCGCAGCATAGCATCCGCCTGCGCATAAAGCGAACCGGCCCGGGGGCTCACTCCGGGTCGCGGAAGGCAAACCAGGCCGCCACCGCCGTCAGCGTCGCCACCAGCGCCACCACCGCCCAGAATCCGCCATGGGCGTCCGCCAGCGGAATGCCGCCGACATTCATGCCGAACAAGCCGGAAATGATGTTGATCGGCAACACCAGCACCGACACCACCGTCAGTACGAACAGGCTGCGGTTGTTCTGTTCGTTGATCTGCCCGGCAATCTCTTCCTGCAACAGCTTGATGCGTTCCTGCAAGGACGCCGTTTCCTGCAATACCGTCGAAAACTCTTCGGTGGACTGGCGCAAATCCAGCAGGTCGGGCTCCCGCACCCAGTCCGGCGGCCGGTTCAGCAGGCGGAACAGCGCCGCCGGCTCGGGCGCCATCAGCCGCTGCAAACGGACCAGCAAACGCCGCCACGCGCCCAGGCTGGTGCGGTTGCGTTCCAGCCGGTTGGCCAGCAGGCGGTCTTCCACACCGTCCACCTTGTCGGCGATGTCGCGCACAATCTGCGTCAGCACATCCGCCTGATCGCGCAGCAAATGCACCAGCAGGTCCACCGGCGACTCCAGCACCAGGCCGCGCTTCACCGCCGCCCGCAGCCGGTCCACCGAGCGCAACGGCTTGCTGCGGGCGCTGACCACCAATTGCGGCCCCACATGCAGGTACAGGGTGGAAATATCGGACGCATCGTAGGCGAAGTCGAACAACACGTCATTGATGACGGCAATCAGGCTGTCGTCCGCATATTCAATGCGGGTGGAACGGGTGCCTTCATGCAGGGTCTCATGGAAGATTGCGGACAATCCCGCATAACGCTTCAGCCATTTTTCACAAGAAGAATGACTGAGGTTGACATGCAGCCAGAGAAAGCCCGGCTCAGGCGGAGTCGTTTGCGCCAGAAGGCTTTCCACATCCCCGGACGTCGTGGCGTGCGCTTGGCCGTCAGGACTGAACCGATAGGCGCAAATGATGCCGGAGGCATCGGAACCGTAAGTGGAAACGGGGGAATTCATGCCGGTCACGCTCCTGTCTGGAATCCCGGCGGGGACAGGACATGCTCTGACGGTTTGATGACAACTGCGTGACAAGCAGGCGCTTTGTCATCAAAGTGAAACCTTGGCGCAAGGCAACTATGCTACCTTGACCCTGCCATTTTTAACCGGTGAGGCACGATCATGGGCAAGAAGAAATCCCTGCGGGAAGTCCTGCATCAACACCCCGAACTGTTCGACATGGTGCAACTGCTGACCAGCGGCGACGACATGGTGGCCAGCGAGGAACAAGCGGGCGACCAACGGGTGGTCACCCTCTCCCGCGACGGCAAACCCAAGAAGAAGAAATGCAACGAGCTGGTCTTCATCAAGACGGCGGAAGGCTACCTGCTGCGCTCCCCTGCCCCGGCCGAAGCCGAACCGGACGCCTAACGTCCGATCCCCCGCTTGAAATCGCGCGGCGTCACGCCGAACCAACGCTTGAAGGCGCGGGTGAAGGCGCTCTGTTCGGAATAGCCCAGCAGCAAGGCAATGTCGGTGAACGACAGGTGCTTGTCGGCCAGATAGCGCTGCGCCAACTCACTGCGGATCTTGTCCAGCACCAGATTGAACTCCAACTCCTTTTCCTGCAAGCGCCGCTGCAAGGTCCGCGTCGACATCGTCATCAGCCCCGCCACCGACGGCAGGTCGGGCGTGCCGTCATGAATGCAGCGGACAATCGACGAGCGCAGCCGGTCGTAGAACGAATCGGCGGCGGGCAGCGCCACCAGCAGGGCCTCGGCCTGCTGCGACAGCAGGTCCATCAGCGCCGGATCACGCTGCTTCAGCTCGCGCGTCATGTGTGACAGCGGAAAACGCACCCGCGTCACCGTGTCGTTGAAGCGCACCGGACAACCGAAGAAGTCGGTATAGGGCGTGAGGTCAGCGGGGGGCGGGTTGACGAAGGTGATCAGCATCGGCTTCATCGGCTCTTCCACCAGGAAGCGCACATAGCTGATGAACAGGGAAATGGCGGTTTCATCCACCAATTGCCCCGGCGTGCCGCGCTCGATGCCCCAGCGGATCTCGATGGCGTCGCCGTCGGCGATGACACTGCCGGGATTGCCGTCATACACCAGCCGCTGGTAGCGCGCATAGCGCAGCAGCGCCTCGCCCAGCGTGCTGCACGACAGCGCCATGTACCCGAGGATGCCCACATGCTTCGGCGCTACGCAGGCGCCGATGGCCAGCCCCAGCCCCGGTTGCGGATAGCGTTGGGCAATCAACTGCAGCAACTGCGACCACTCGTCCAGGCCCAGGCGGCTGGTCGGGGAATATTTTTCCATGGCCTTCAGGCATTCTGGCGCATGAACATGATTGCGCTCGATAAAATCACGCAGCATTCCCAGCATGGATGCGGTTATGAACAGGCCCCCGAACATGGATATCCCCTTATTCTTATTCAGACCGTGTCAGGTCGGCGCAGGGTCAACGCTAACATCGTTAGCCGACAGTGTTGGAATGCCGCCGGAGAGAGTCAATAGACCCTGCCAGCATACCGGATGAACAGGCAAAAGCTTGGTACGGAACGTCAGAATGGACGGGAGAGTTGGCGCATGCGGTCAAAACGGATGGCGCATCAAGTCAAGTTGAAATCTGCACGACTGTGCAATATAGCGGCGTTCCACACAACAAGATGAAACATGTCACCCCTGGGGCGCCGGCTATCACCGGCGCCCCGATTTTTTTTGGGGCGACGCTCAGCGCAGTCCCAACACATCCCGCATGTCGTACAACCCGGCATTGCGGCTGCCGATCCAGGCCGCCGCCCGCACCGCGCCGTTCGCGAAATTCATGCGGCTGGTGGCGATATGGCGGATTTCCACCCGTTCGCCCTCGCCCATGAACATCACCGTATGGTCGCCCACCACGTCGCCGCCGCGAATGGTCTGGAAGCCGATGGACTGGCGTTCGCGCTGGCCGGTGTGACCAAAACGCTCATACACCGCCACATCCTTCAGGTTGCGGCCCAAGGCTCCGGCCACCGCCTCGCCCAGCATCAGCGCGGTGCCGGAAGGCGCGTCAACCTTGTAGCGGTGGTGCGCTTCCAGGATTTCGATATCGACGGTATCGCCGAAGGCCTTGGCGGCCAGCTCCAGCAGCTTCAGCGACACGTTGACGCCCACCGAATAGTTGCCGGAATAGACGATGGGAATATCCTGGCTGGCTTCAACCAGATAGTCCTTCTGTTCTTCACTGAGGCCGGTGGTGCCGATAACGATGCCCTTCCCTTCCTGACGGCACAACGCCACTTCGGCGATGGTGGCCGATGGCGTGGAAAAGTCGATGGCGACATCTACCAGGTCGATCTGGCTGGCCAGCGAGCCGTTCAGGAAAACCCCCATGCGGTCCAGGGCGGCCATTTCCCCGGCGTCCGCGCCGATCAGCGAACTTTCGGGGCGCTCGATCGCGGCCGTGAGCTTGACATCCGGACGGTTGTTGACCGCATGAATCAGTGCGCGGCCCATCCGGCCGGCGGCACCGCAAATGGCGATACGGGTGGGGGTGGTCATGATGCCTTTCTCCAGCAGGAATTCCGTGAAGTGGTTAGCGTGCCAGTGTTGGCGCAGGCAGGCAAGCGGGAAAGGTCCCGGCGGGGCGGGTTTTGAGCGGATACGACGGGCGGGAAGACGAAATCGGGGCCGGACGGGCGTCCGGCCCCGCAGGGTGCCTCAGGAGAACAGGTCTTTCAGGCCGTCCAGAAAGGACTTCTTGTTCGGCGTGTGCTTCTCGTTGCCGTCCAGCGACTCCTGGAACTCGCGCAGCAGTTCCTTCTGGCGGCTGTTGAGATTGACCGGCGTCTCCACCTTGATCTGGCAGAGCATGTCGCCCGGCTCATAACCG
>DASUIM010000002.1:0-3099 GCA_036279775.1 Fluviicoccus sp.
GCGCTGGCCGGTGCTGTCCCAGGCAATGATGCTGCCGTCACCGTTCTGTGTGGTCGGCGTCGCAATATTGTTGGCTGTGCCCGGCATTGTCAGCTTGGCGCTGTTCGTTGTCGCCGTAGTCGGCTGAATGGACAGGTCCGAGGTCCAGGCCGTGGTCACCGCGTCATCCGAACCGTCCGGATTGCGGCGCTTGCCCCAGGCGTCATAGCTCAGGCGCTCCGTGACGGTGCCGGTTGTATCCGTCACCGACATCAGGTTGCCTTGGTGGTCGCCATGGAAGTAACGCGGCTCCGTCGCCGTGAAGCGGGTCTCGCTCAGGTTATCCACCCACGTGAAATAGGAACCTTCGCTGGGGCCGCTGTACGAGTACATGATCAGGCGGCGCTTTTGCGTGCCGAGCGGACTCTTCCAGTCCGTGAACACCACATCGCGAACACCTTGGGCGCGAGTCTGACCCTTCGGATACACATAGAGAATACTGCTGGTGGTCGTGGTCTCCATTTCAACCACATAGGTCACGCCATCCGTCACCGGATAGTTCAGATCCTTGTTGACCGAGACCAGATTGCCGTTGGCATCTGTCTTGGTGCCATCCACGGTGTTGGCATAAGTCTTGGCTCCCCGCAGGTACAGCGAATGCCAGCGGGAAGTCTTCGAGGCTGCCGCGGTAGTGCCGCCATTCCAGACCCGGAACATGAAGTAACGGCCATTCGTCCCGGATACCAGCATGCTTGGCGTGAACTCGCCACGAAAAACCACATTGTCATCCAGGTATTGCGTCTGGCGTTGGATATAGGGGTTACTGGCTGTAGCCGTGGTCTTGGTGGCAAACAGCAGCCGGCTGTCCGCCGTCGTGTTATCCCAAGTGATCAACGCGTTCGGATCAGCCGTCGCAGTCGGCATCGTCAGACCGCTCGGGTTGGGGTTGGCCGTGGTCGGCGCCGTACTCAGGTCTGTGCTCCACAGGGTGGCGGCACTGACGGGCGCCGTCGTGACAACGCTGCCCACCGCCTCGCCACCGGCATAAACATGATGGACATACTCCACCACGCTCCCCGGCTTGACGGTCTTCTCGAAGGTGCCGCCCAGGTCCATGCGCGGGTTCAGATACACCGTGGTCGTGGTCTGCCCGTTCTCGACGCTGGTCCGGCGCAGCCGCTCGCGTTCCGGGGAGTACAGGAAGGTTTCGGTCGTGGTGCCCTGAACAATCTGCGTCGGATAGTTGGTTGCGCCCCAGGTCAGGCTGCGGCCATTGCCGGTCAGCATGTTGCCGTTGGCGTCATAGGTGAAGCCGGTGTTCACAGCGCCCAGGATGCTGCAAACACGGTGGGCTCCGCCACAGCCGCTATAGCTGTAAGCTCCCACATCCGAGCGGTTCAGGATATTGCCGATTTCATCATAACTGCTGGTGCGCACCAGACCGTTCAACGGGGTGACCGTGGTCAGCCGGTTGAGGACGTCGTATCCCAGGGTTTCGGTCATGGTGGTGCTGCCGGCATATTGGCTGCGCAGGGTCAGGTTCCCCACGGCATCAAAGCTGTAAGCGTCATTCTGTACGCCGGCCGTCAAGGTGGTTCCGCTCAGCGTTCCCGTCTTCACCGTATCGAGATAGCCGGTATCCGCCTTGTACGCCCGGTCTGTCACCAGGTCGTTACCCAGCTTGGTCCGGGTCACACGGCCCTCCGCGTCGCGGGTCACCGCGCGCCAGTACAGCGTGCCGTCATCCTTGTTGCGGACTTCGGTCAGGTAGCCATTTGCATCATAGACATTGCGGTAGCCGAAACCGGTCGGATAGGTCACCGTGTCCGGGCGGCCCGCCGCATCAAAGCCCGTTCCCTGAACAAAGTCCGGATCCGCCGCTTGGGCGTTTGGATCAATGGTCTTCTTGGTTGATGCCTGAATGGCCCGGCCCAAGTTGTCATAGGCGTAGGTTCGCTCGAAACCATTATCCCCGGTCAGTTTGGCCAGTTTGCCAATACCCTTGGACGCGGTGTCCCAAGTCCAAGCGCTGTTGAGGTCCGGTTCCGCCCGGGTCAGGGGGCGGCCCAGCAGGTCATAGGTCCAGGTGGTGACTTGGCCCTTGGCGTCGGTTTGGGTCTTCATCTGGCCAAGGACGTTATAGGTGTAAGTCCAGGCCCCCAGATCCGGGTCCGTCTGCTGGGTCTTGCGGCCCAACAGGTCGTACTGGTTGCTGATGACATTGCCCTTGACGTCCGTACTGGTCAGCACGTTGCCGAAGGCGTCATAGGAGAACGTCTGGGTCTGGTTGGCCGCATCCACTTGGCTGGCGATGCGCCCGAGCGCATCGCGCACCTGTTTGGATACTTGGGATTTCGGATTGGTGAGGGTCGTGGTCAGGCCGTTATAGGCATAGGTCGTGACCCGGTTGCCCGGCTTGGTCTCCGTCAGCGGACGGCCCAAGGTGTCATATGTATACGTGGTCCACTGGATGGTGCCGCTCGCCGCGAAATAGGGTTTGGAAACGCGGCTGACACGGCCGTAGGCGTCATACTCCGTGGCAACAATGACATCGCTGTTGTCCATGCCCTTGGTAAGCTTGCGGCGTTCGCGGCCCAGACGGTCATAGTAGGTGGTCGTGGCGGCCGACCCGGTCGGGGTGGCACGAACCATGTAGGCTTCACCCTGGGCGGTCACGCAGGTGGCATCGCATGCCAGCCAGGCGAGATCAACGGCGGGGCCGTCGGTAACGGAGTTATCCGCGTTGGTCTGGCGGGACAGCTCGCGCGTCACCCGGCCGAAATCGTCCAGTTGCCGGACTTTATAGACAGCATTGGGGTCCTTGACCGAGGTCGGCGTCCCGAAACGGTTGTCGGTCACGATCGGGGCGGCGACGTGGCCCAGGGCATTGGTCTGACTCGTCACAAAGCGCCCGCTGGCGTCATAGGTGGCAGACTCGGTGCGGCTGGCAATATCGCCACCGGTTACTGTTTTGGAGGTGGCATTGCCGAAGCGATCGCGGCCGTAGGTGGTGGTGACGCTGAGGGCGGCATTATCCGGTTCGACAACTTCGGTCTGGATCTGGCCGTTCGAATCGTAGGTATATGCGGTGGTGCGCGTCAGGTCAGAGGTGCCGCCGCC
>DASUIM010000003.1:0-1854 GCA_036279775.1 Fluviicoccus sp.
CGTGCGCCCCGACCAGATCATCGACTACCTGGCGCTGGTGGGCGACGCCAGCGACGGCATTGCCGGGGTGCAGGGCGTGGGCCCGAAAACCGCCGTGAAGTGGCTGCAGGCCTGGGGCAGCATCGACAACCTGATCGCCAATGCCGACAAGCTGACCGGCAAGGTCGGCGAAACCTTCCGCAACAGCCTGGAGCAGGTGCGCCTGAGCCGCACGCTGGCCACCATCCACTGCGAAGCGCCGGTGGACCTGGACATTGACGGCCTGGTGCGCCGCGACAGCGACCGCGAAGCGCTGAAGGCGATCTACACCGAACTGGAATTCTCCGGCCTGCTGGCGACGCTGGACGCCACCGCCCTGCCCGCCGTGGACGAGGACGAAGCGCCCCCCGCCCCGCCCATCGCCACCCGCTACCACACCGTCACTACACAGAGCGCCTACGACGCGCTGCTGAAGCGCCTGACCGAAGCCCGCGCCTTCGCCTTCGACACCGAGACCACCAGCCTGAACTACCGCGAAGCGCGCATTGTCGGCTTCTCGGTAAGCCTGGAAGTGGGCGAGGCCTATTACGTGCCGCTGGCGCACGACTACCTGGGCGTGCCGGAACAGCTGGACCGCGACAGCGCCCTCGCCGCCATCAAGCCGATCCTGGAGAACGAGCACATCGGCAAGATCGGCCAGCACCTGAAGTACGACACGCACGTGCTGGCCAACCACGGCATCACCCTGCGCGGCGTGGTCTTCGACACCATGCTGGCCAGCTATGTGCTGGACGCCACCGCCACCCGCCACAACATGGACGACCTGGCCAAGCACTACCTGAATTACCAGACCACCACCTTCGAGGAGATTGCCGGCAAGGGCGTGAAGCAGCTGAGCTTCAACCAGATTGAACTGGTACCGGCCAGCGCCTACGCCTGCGAGGACGCCGACATCACCCTGCGCCTGAAGGAGCATTTCCAGCCGCTGCTGCTGGCCGAGCCGAAGCTGAACCACCTGTTCCACGAGCTGGAAATGCCGGTGGCGCCGATTCTGCAGCAGATGGAAGCCAAGGGCGCGCTGCTGGACTTCGCGCAGCTGCAACGCCTGAGCGAGAACATGGCGAAGCGGCTGGCCGAGCTGGAGACGCAGGCGCACGCCATTGCCGGGATGCCGTTCAACGTGGCGTCGCCGAAGCAGCTGGGCGAGGTGCTGTTTGACAAGCTGATGCTGCCGGGAGGCAAGAAGACGGCCAGCGGCCAGTACGCCACCGGCGAGGAAGTGCTGGAGGGGCTGGACCACGAGCTGGCGAAGGTGGTGCTGGAGCATCGCGGCCTGAGCAAGCTGAAGGGCACCTACACCGACAAGCTGCCGCAGCTGGCCGATCCGGTGTCGCACCGCATCCATACCTCGTATCACCAGGCGGTGGCGGCGACGGGACGGCTGTCGTCGTCGGACCCCAACCTGCAGAACATTCCGGTGCGCACGGCGGAGGGGCGGATGATCCGCCAGGCCTTCATTGCACCGCCGGGCTACCGGCTGGTGTCGGCGGACTATTCGCAGATCGAGTTGCGGCTGATGGCGCACCTGAGCCGCGATGCGCGCTTGCTGGAGGCGTTTACGCTGGGCGAGGATGTGCACAAGGCGACGGCGGCGGAGGTGATGGGGGTGCCGCTGGCGGAGGTGACGAACGAGATGCGGCGCGCGGCGAAGGCGATCAATTTCGGCTTGCTGTACGGGATGTCGGCGTTCGGGCTGGCGAAGCAGATCAATGCGTCGCGGCCGCAGGCGCAGGCCTATATCGAGCTGTATTTCAGCCGGTATCCGGGGGTGAAGCGGTATATGGACGAGACGCGGGCGCTGGCGGCGAAGCAGGG
>DASUIM010000004.1:0-4071 GCA_036279775.1 Fluviicoccus sp.
GCCAGCGGGTAGGCCCCGAGGCCGATTTCCAGCAGCATGAAGCCCATCTGCGCGCAGGTGGACCAGGCCAGCATCACCTTGACGCTGACCCGCGTCATCATCACCAGCGCCGCCAGCCCGGCGGTCAGGCCGCCCACCGTCACCAGCAGCGCCTGCGCCACTGGCGCGGCTTCCACCAGCCCGGCCAGCCGCAGCAGCACGAAGCCGCCGATGTTGACGATCCCCGCGTGCAGCAGCGCCGATACCGGCGTCGGCGCTTCCATCACCTGCAAAATCCAGCCGTGCACCGGCAGTTGCGCGCTTTTGAGGATGACGCCCAGCGTGATCAGCAGCGCCGGGCCGGTCAGGCCGTCCTGCCCGCCGGGCGCGGCGATGGCCTGCGCCAGCCCGTCCAGCGCGAAGGTGCCGAAGCGGGCGTACAGCCAGACGCTGCCCGCCAGCAGCAGGCCGTTGGCCGCCGCCACCGCCAGCAGCCGCTTGCGCGCCGCCAGCACGGCGGCGGGCCGTTCGCGGAAGAAGGTCAGCAGGCCGTGCAGGAAGACATCGGTGGCCGCCCAGGCCAGCACCAGCAGCAGCAGGTGGTTGGCTCCGACCAGCGCCCAGACGGCGGCCAGCGTCAGCAGCAGCCCGCGCAGGTAGGCAGGCTGGCGCACATGGTTGGCCAGATAACGGTCGGAGTAACGCAGGATCACCCAGCCGATGAAGGCGGTCAGCGCCAGCATCAGGCCGCCCACGGGATCGGCGGGAACATTGGCGACCGCGAGCAGCCCGACCGGCAGGCACAGGCCCCCGGCCAGGCGGCGCGCGGTTCCGGAATGACGAAAAGTCAGCAGGGCGGCCAGCACCAGCAGTAACGGCGCGGCGGGAAACAGCACGGCGGCGGGATCGAAGGGAAGGAGGTCAGACCACATGGCACGGGCTCCGGTAGGGGATAGCCCATTGTCCGGCGCTCCGGCCGTTCCGTAAAATACAGATAAACTATGGTATCGTTCCATTAAAGCGAACGATCAGCCGCGAGGCGCGCCATGCCGCAGCTCAATTACCACCATCTCAACTACTTCCGCGTCGTCGCCAGGACCGGCAACCTTACCCGCGCCGCGCAGCAGCTGCACATCGCCCAGTCGGCGCTGTCGACGCAGATCCGCCAGCTGGAGGAGCAGCTGGGCCAGCCGCTGTTCCTGCGCCAGGGCCGCGGGCTGGAACTGACCGAGGCCGGGCGCATCGCCCTCAACTACGCCGACAACATCCACGCCAGCGGCAGCGAGCTGATGGCGCTGTTCCGCGACGGCAATGTCGAGGCGCGGCAGGTATTGCGCATCGGCGCGGTGGCCACGCTCAGCCGCAACTTCCAGGAAAGCTTCATCGAACCGCTGCTGCAACGCCCGGACGTGACGCTGGTGCTGCAATCGGGCGGACTGGCGGAACTGCTGACCCGGCTGGCCGCGCACAACCTCGACCTGGTGCTGTCCAACCGCCGCGTCATCGCCGACGCCGCCCACCCCTGGCGCTGCCAGCGCCTGACCCGCCAGCCGGTCAGCCTGGTCGGCAAGCCGCGCCCGGGGCAGCCGCCGTTCCGTTTTCCCGAGGACCTGAAAGGCCTGACGCTGATGCTGCCCGGACCGGAAAGCGAGGTGCGCGCGGGCTTCGATTTGCTGTGCGAACAGCGCGGCATCCGGGTGAAGGTACTGGCTGAAGTGGACGACATGGCGATGCTGCGGGTGCTGGCGCGGGTGGCTGACGCGCCGGTGCTGGTGCCGGCGGTGGTGGTGCGGGATGAATTGCGGCAGGGGCTGCTGCAGGAATACGCGAAGATTCCCAACCTCTACGAGGACTTCTTCGCCATCGGCATCAAGCGGCAGTTCCAGCACCCGCTGCTGGAGGAGCTGCTGCAGCGGGATCTGGGGGAAGGATTGGCCTGACAGCTCAGGCCGCCGCCACCTCTTCAAAAGCCGGGAGATTGTTCAGCCGCTGCAACTCGTCCGCGCCATTGTCGGCATACAGCACCGGACCGGCGGCGGGCAGCGGCGCGGCTTCATCGCCGCTGAAGAAATCGCTGAGCAGCAGGCCTTCATCCGGGGAATCGCCGGTCTGGATGAACAGGTCGGTGTTGCCATCCACCGGCCCGTCCACGGAGATCCAGACATTGGCCGTGGCCTGACCGCCGCGACCGTCATCAACCGTGTAGGTAATCTGCGCGCTGCCCGCCGTGCCCTGCGGCGAATAGCTGAGCTGGCCGTTGACCTCCAGGAAGGGCGAGCCGGTACCGTTCCAGTACCAATTGATAATCGACAGCGGATCACCGTCGGGATCGGAGTCATTCCAGATGACATTCCAGGAAATATCGCTCAGATAGCTGGTGGAGAGGATGTCATCCTGGGCGCTGGGTGTCTGGTTGACCGGCTCGCCGCCGCCGCCGCCACCGTAATCGCCCCCGCCACCCCCACCGCCGTCACCGCCGCCGGAAACCGGGGACACCGACAGCGTCATCATCGCCGAGCTCTGGCCTCCTCGCCCGTCGTCCACGGTGTAGTAAATCCCGGCATCGCCGGAGTAGCCGTCCGCCGAATAGTAAACCGAACCGTCACCCAGCACCGTGACGGAGCCGCCGCCATAGCTGAGATAGGCATTGACCAGCGTCAGCGGATCGCCGTCAGGGTCGCCGTCGTTCTGCAAGGGGAACAGCGACAGCGATGACTGGGAGTCGAGGAAGAAGGTGCCGTCATCCGATGCGCTCGGATTGTTGTTACCCCCTCCTCCTCCTCCGCCGCCGCCGCCGTCGACGGGACCATCCACGGAGATGCGCGCCACCGCCGAGCTTTCGCCGCCGTGTCCGTCCGACACGGTGTACATCACCTCGACATAGCCCGCCGCGCCGTCGGGCGAGTAGCTCAGCCAGCCGCCCGCATCCACGGAAACAGTGCCCGAGCCGTTCCAGGACCATTGGGTGACGGTGAGGTTATCGCCGTCGGGGTCGCTGTCGTTATCGAGCAGGCTGCGATAGACCGGGGTCAGGTAATCGGTGGAAAAGATGTCATCCGCCGCCTGCGGAGCATGGTTCACGCCCTGGATGGTCACGCTGACGGTCGCGGCGGCGCTGTCGACCGTGCCGTCGTTCGCCACGTACTGGAAGGTCACCACCCGGCTTTCACCGCCTTTCAGGTTCAGGTCCTCCGCCTGCGGCGTCACGCTGAAGGTGCCGTCGGCGTTGAACACCACCCCCGCCGGCGGCTCGCCGACCAGCGCATAGGTCAGCGGTTCGGCATCGGCATCGGCGGCAACAACCTGGCCGCCCACCGCGCCGCCGTCGGCCATGCCGCTCAGCGCCGCATCCTCGGCCACCGGCGCATCGTTGCGGCCGGTCACTGTCACCGTGACCGTCGCGGCGGCGCTGTCGCGCAGGCCGTCATTGGCGACGTACTGGAAGGTCACCGTGCGCGTCTCGCCGTCATCCAGGGTCAGATCGGCGGCGCGGGGCGCCACGGTGAAGGTACCGTTGCCGGCAAGCGCGACCTCGGGATCGGCTTCACCGACCAGACGGTAAGTCACCGCTTCCCGGTGCGTCCCGGCCACGGCCAGCGTCCCGGAAACCGGACCGCTGTCGGCGAGCGCCGTTGTCCGGGCGTCCAGCGCGACAAACGGCTCGGACGGCGTGCCGTCATCCGCGACATGGCGAACCCCCGCCCCCCACACCGGCACAAAGGACAAGCCCAGCAACTGCACCGAGGAAAGACCGCCCAGCGACAGCCCGCCGCCTGCCGCACCTCCGGCCGCCAGACCGCTCCCGGCCGCGCCGCCGCCGGATACCGCCGATTCCCCGGCCGCCGCCGGCAGGTCGGCGACGGCCAACTGCACGGCGGGATCGTGGCTGACCGCCTCACGGACCAGATCCTCCGACAGGTCTTCCGGAGCAGTCGGCAGCGGCTTGCGGGGCAGTCCGGTCTTGGCGGAACCGATGCGGGACAGGGAGGACGGGCCGTTCACGGGCAGGGTGCTTGGGGAAGAGGTCATGATCAGGGTCCTTGTTGTGGGGACAGGGGCCATTCCGGGTCAGGACGATTCAGGCCCTGACAT
>DASUIM010000005.1:0-17745 GCA_036279775.1 Fluviicoccus sp.
GGCTTCCTTGAGGCGCACGGCCAGATCGGCCGGCATGCAGCCGCAGGCGGCAAAGCCGTCAAGGATTCGCACATTGTCGGAGTAGCGGGCGAGCTCGGGATACGTATTCGCCCATGCCAGCACACCATATTGCACCATGAATTCTATATCGACAATACCACCGGCGTCGTGTTTCAGGTCAAAGACGTGGCTGCCGGGGTTTTTGGCGGTGCTGGACAGGTGGTCGCGCATCTTCTGGCGCATTTCCAACACCTCGGCGCGCAATTTGGCCAGATCGCGCGGCTGGCACAGCACCCGGCGGCGCAGGTCGTCGAACAAATGGCCCAAGGCTTCATCGCCCGCCACCAGCCGCGCCCGCACCAGCGCCTGATGTTCCCAGGTCCAGGCATGATGCAGCTGGTATTCCTCCTGCGCGGTCAGGCTGCTGACCAGCATGCCGGAATTGCCGGAAGGCCGCAGGCGCATGTCCACTTCATACAACTGTCCGGCGGAGGTGGAGGTCGTCAACAGGCTGATGATTTTCTGCGCCATGCGCGCATAGAACTCACCGCCGCTGATCGGCTTGGGACCGTCGGTATCGTCATCGTTGGCGACATTGTGCACAAAGACGAGATCGAGGTCGGAGCCGTAACCCAGCTCAATGCCGCCCAGCTTGCCGTAACCGGCCACCATGAAGTCGCCGGTGGACAGCGAGCCGTCGGCGCGGCGGGGAAAACCGTAACGGGCGGTCATCTGCTGCCAGCTCAGGCCGACCACCGATTCGAGCACGGCTTCTGCAATCCACGACAGGTAATCGCTGACCTTCATCAGCGGCAAGGTGCCTTGCAGGTCGGAGGCCGCCACCCGCAGCACATGGCTCTTCTTGAAGATGCGCAGAACGCGCATCTGCTCCTCCACATCATCGTGCGGCACGCGCAGCAATTGCTGGCGCAGTTCGGACAGCAGTTGCTCCTTTTGCGGCGGCATGTAGAGGGTTTCAGCGTTCAGCAACTCGTCAAGCAGCACCGGGTAGCGGGCCAGCTCAACGGCGATCCACGGACTGGCGGCGCAGAGCGTGACCATCCGCTGCAGCGCGGCGGGATTTTCCAGCAGCATCACCAGATAGGAAGTGCGGCGCAGCACCGACTCCACCAGCGGCAGGCAACGCTCCAGGGCCAGGTCGGATTCGGCGTGGGCGCTGATTTCCTCGATCAGTAGCGGCATGAACTGGTCCAGCCGTTCGCGGCTCAACAGCGGCAGCGTGCGCAGGGCGCGACCGGAACGCAACGCCTGCAAACGCCCGGCGGATTCGGCCGGTTGACGGAAGCCCAGTTCGGCCATGACTTCCGCACTGACCTCGCAATTGTCCAGCCACAGGGCGCGCGCCTTGTCGCCCGCGGGCGTGGCCTCTTTTGCTTCGACCCGCTCCACCACCACCAGCCGGAACTGCTCACGCACCTTGTCACGATGACGCTCCAGCGTCGCGTAGAAATCCTGCCAGTCGGCAAATCCGAGACTGGCGGCCAGCCGCGCCTGCCCGGCGGGGTCCAGCGGCAGCAATTGCGTCTGGTGGTCGTGCAGCGCCTGGATGCGATGCTCCACCCGGCGCAGGAAACGGTAGGCGGCGGCCAGGTCGTCGCGCACGGCGGCGGGCAACAGGCCCAGATCCACCAGCACATCCATCACCGGCAGCAGCGGCCGCTGCTGCAAGGCCTTGTGTACGCCGCCCCGGATCAGCTGGAAAGCCTGGGCGATGAATTCCACGTCACGGATGCCGCCGGAACCGAGCTTGACGTTGTCGGCCATGTCCTTGCGCCGCACTTCCCGCTCGATCATGCCCTTCATTTCCCGCAGCGCGGCAAAGGCGCTGAAGTCGATGTAGCGGCGGTAGACGAAGGGCCGCAGTGTCGCCAGCAACTCTTCGCCGCCCGCCAGATCGCCCGCAATCGGCCGCGCCTTGATGAAGGCGTAACGTTCCCACTCGCGGCCGTGCTGCTCGTAGTAGCGCTCCATGGCGGCGAAGGACAGGGCCAGCGCGCTGCCGTCGCCCCACGGCCGCAGGCGCATGTCGATGCGGAAGACGAAGCCGTCGGCGGTGACATTATCGAGCAGGCGGATGACGGCCTGCCCCAGCTTGATGAAGTATTCCTGGTTGCTGATGCAGAACTTGCCGTTGGTTTCGCCCGGCTCGGCGTAGGAGAAGATCAGGTCGATGTCCGAGGACAGGTTCAATTCCTGCGCGCCCAGCTTGCCCATGCCCAGCACCACCAGGCGCTGGATCTGGCCGGAATCTTCCCCCACCGGCTCGCCATGGCGCTGTTTCAGCGGACCTTCAGCAAAGGCGATGGCGGCATCGACCGCCGCTTCGGCGAACTCGGACAGTTCGTCGGTCAGTTCTTCCAGCGAACACAGCCCGTTGACGTCACGGTAGACCCAACGCAGCATCTGGCGGTTACGGTAACGCCGTATGCGCTGCATCCAGACGGTTTCATCGGTGACATCGATCAGTTCCGCCGCCAGTGCGGCGGCGTAATAAGGGCGGGTGTTGGCGCGGTCGAATTCCCCGGCCAGCGCCATGGCTGCGCACTCGGCGGGAAAGCGGCAAAGTACATCGGTGCAGAACTCGCTGGCCAGGACCAGCTGTCGCAGACGCTCCCCGGACAGCGCGGGGGGAGCCGTATCAAACCCGGCGGCGGCCAGCGCTTCGCGGCAATCGCCCAGTTTCTTGTCCAACAGGTTTTCCAGGGCGGCGTCAAGCATCGGATTCTCCAGGACGATCAGGCGGACAAGGCGTTTCGGATCACCTTGATGATACGCTCCTGCTCCGGCTCCGTCAGGGTCGAGCCGGAGGGCAGGCAGATCCCGTCGGCGAACAGGCGGTCGGAAACGCTGTCGCCGTCCTCACCGTGCGCGTAATAGGCACACCCGGCAAACAGCGGCTGCCGGTGCATCGGCTTCCAGAGAGGCCGCCCTTCAATCAGTTCAGCGGACAGGGCTTTCAGCAAATCCGCCGGGCGCGCGCCCGTTTCCGTCACGTTGAGAGTCAGGGCGCTTAACCAATGCGTGCAACGGCCGAAATCCGGCTCCGGCATCAACGTCACCGGCAACCCCGCCAGACCGGCGACATAGCGGTGATAAATCTTCTGCCGCGCGCTGATGCGCTCCTCAATCACCCGCAACTGGCCGCGGCCGATCCCGGCCAGCACGTTGCTCATGCGGTAGTTGTAGGCCACCTCCTTGTGCTCGTAGTGGGCGGCGGGTTCGCGCCCCTGCGTCGCCAGGTACTTGGCGCGACGGACGTATTCCTCGTTGTCGGACACCAGCATGCCGCCGCCGGAGGTGGTGATGATCTTGTTGCCGTTGAAAGAATAGATACCGATGGCCCCCAGCGTGCCGCTGGACTTGCCGCGGTAAGTGGCGCCCAGCGATTCCGCCGCGTCTTCCACCACCGGGATGCCGTAGCCGTCGCAGAGCGCGACGATTGGCGCAAGGTCGGCGCTCTGGCCATAGAGGTTGACCACCACCACCGCTTTCGGCAGCCGTCCGGCCGATTCCGCCGCCTTCAGCGCGCGGGCCAGCGCGGCGGGCGACATGTTCCAGGTGGCAGGCTCCGAATCGATGAAGACCGGGTTGGCGCCCAGGTACAGGATCGGATTGGCGCTGGCGACAAAGGTCAGGGTGGAGCAGAAAACGTCATCGTCTCGCCCGACACCGAGGATGTGCAGGGCCAGATGGATGGCGGCCGTGCCGGAGCTCAGGGCGGCGGCATGACCGACGCCGACATAGGCGGCCAGCTCGGTTTCGAAGGCGTCCACGTTCGGGCCCAGCGGCGCAATCCAGTTGGTCTGGAAGGCTTCTTCCACATATTCGCGCTCGAAGTCGCTCATGTGCGGCACCGACAGCAGGATCGGGGCATGAATGTCGCGGCGGGTGCGCAGGCCGACCGGCAGGCCGTCGGCATCGACCACCGGCAAATGCTCGATGCCGTGCCGGTTCATCAGCGCCAGCGCTTCCTGGGAGGAAGTCGTGGCGGAAATGGTGACCGGTGTCATCGCGGGCAGCGCCGTCAGGGTATCATCCAGCGTTTTCCCGGACAGCAGGCAGCGGCGGATATCGCCGTCAGTGACTGCGCGGGCCAGTCGACCGGACGCGTCCACCAGCAGCAGGATGCGTTCTCCGGCCCGGTCCAGTTGTTCCATGGCGGCGCGAACGGTGCAGTCGCCGCGTACGATCAGTTCGGAAACCTGTTTTTTCATTATTTCGCCTTTCCCCAGCGGGCCGGAGAGCCCTTAGCCACCACATGATCCGGAACATTCCGCGTTACGACCGCGCCCGCGCCGATCACCGCGCCATCGCCGATGGTCAGGCCGGGCAACACCGTTGCCCCCGCCCCCACCAAGACCCCTTCCCCCAGCCGCACGCCGCCGCCCAAGGTCGCATTCGGGGCGACATGGCACCAGTCGCCCACCCGGCAGTCGTGATCGATAATCGCGCCATGATTGACGATGACTCCCCTGCCAACCGCCGCTGCCGGGCCGACCACGGCCTGCGCGGCGATAAAGGAACCTTCTCCAATCTCGGCATAGGCGGAAACGCAGGCCGCCGGATGCCTCACCGACGACACAGCCGCGCCCCGGCCAATCAGCTCCAGCGTCATGCGCCGCCGCACCGCATTGTCGCCGATGGCGACATGGCAAACATCACCCGGCCGCACATCCGCCGAGCCGCCGTTGATCAGCAACCCGGCCAGCAAGGCCGCACCTTGGCGAGCGGCACTGTCATCGCGGACACCGAGTGCGCGCTCAGGGTTGGCGGACAGGACGGCGTCCGCCACCACCTTGGCATGGCCCCCGGCTCCCACCAACCATATCGGGGCAGACTCAGTAGGCATTGGACTTCTCCAGCACCGAGCCATCCAGCGGCAAGGTTACCAGCAGTCCGGCAATCCGCCGGGCGGCCTGGCCGTCGCCGTAACAATTCATCCAGCCGCCGCGGCCCGGCAATTGGCGGGCTGCCAACGCACCGGCCAGGACTTCTGCTTGCCGCGGTTCGACATCCACCACATTGCCGCTCTGCTCGCGGTCGCGCTGCCGGTCACCGATATTCAGCACCGGCAACTGGAACGAAGCGGCCTCGATGATGCCGCTGGAAGAGTTTCCGGCCAACAAATCCGCTTGAGCCAGCGCCTGCAGGTACTGGGGACGGGGCAAATGGGTCAGGAGCCGGATCCGCCCGGCATCGGCATAGGTCTGCAGGACCTCGCGCACGGCATTGCCGCCCGCATCGGCGTTCGGCATCAGCGCCAGCACTTGCAGGCCCGCCGCCAGCAGTCCTTCGACGCTGTCGCGGGCCTGGGCAGCGGCTTCGCCGGCGGTCTGCACCACCGGATGGAAAACAAAGAGCGCGACCGGGCCTGACGGATTCAATCCGTATTCGCGCCGCCATTCAGGATTGGGCCGACGCTCGATGTCCGCCAGTCCGTCCAGGCCGGGAGCGCCCGTCAGGTGGATGCGCTCCGGGCGCTCGCCCATGCGGATCAGGCGGTCGCGTGCACCGGCCGTGGCCACGAAATGATGATGCGCCAGCTTGGAGATGGCGTGGCGCACCGGCTCGTCCACGGTGCCGGAGCGCTCGCCACCATGCAGGTGCGCCACCGGAATGTTCTGGTAGAGCGCGGCTATGGCTCCGGCCAGCATTTCGCCGCGATCGCCCAGCAACAGCAGCATATCCGGACGCCGCGCCGCCATGTGGTGCGCCAGCGCCGAGGTGATTTCCCCCACCGCCACAGCCATCGCCTCACCTGTGGTCGTATCGACATTGACCGGAATTTCCACCGATACCGGCAAGCCGGCGGCGCGGATATCGTTGACCGTCATGCCGTAGTGCGGCGACAGGTGCATGCCGGTCACGGCGATTTCCAGCGCCAGCCCTTCCTTCGCCTGGATTTCCCGCAGCGTCTGCGCCATCAGGCCGAAATCGGCGCGCGTGCCGGTCAGGTAGAGAATCCGGCGGGCCGTCATGCCAGGTCGGTCCATTCCAGGGTTGCTCCGGCACGCAGGTCGCGCGCATAGCGGCGCTGCCCGATCACTTCGTTCAGATACTTGGGCGCAATTCCGGTTCCCGGACGCAGCAGCACCAGATCTTCCGCCGTGACGGAGGTTCCGGCGGCGACATCGCGGATCAGGGTCAGGCTGCGGCGCACCAGCGCGCGGACTGGCAGCTCTGACGGCCGAGGGGCCTTGACGCCGTCGCCCAGCGCCAGTTCCACATCGCGAATGGCGCGCACCATGGAGGCCAGCTCCTGCGGCTCCAGCGAGGCGGCGTGATCCGGACCGGGCAGTGTCCGGTCCAGCGTGAAATGCTTTTCGATGACCTGTGCACCCAGGGCAACGGCGGCTATGGCGACGGTAATACCGGCGGTATGGTCGGAATAGCCGATCTCCACGCCCAGCTCCGTCGCGATGGTCCGCATCGCCCGCAGGTTGACATCCTGAGGCAGGGCCGGATAGTTCGACGTGCAATGCAGAACCGTCAGGAAGCCCGGAGGCATATCGCCAAGCCCGGCCTGTCGGCGTGCGTCGTGGATTACGGCCACCGCCTCGCGGATTTCGTTCAGGTCGCCCATGCCGGTGGACAGGATCAGCGGCCGGTCGCGTCGCGCCAGCTCCGCCAGGAAGGGATGATTGGTCAGCTCACCGGACGGAATCTTGATGATGTCCATGCCCAGTCCCAGCAGGAAATCGGCGGCCTGCAAATCGAAGGGCGTCGACATGAAGCGGATGCCTCTTTCCCGGCAACGTTCGGCCACGAGGCGATGGGCCTCTTCGGACAATTCCAGCGCCTTGAGCATGGAAAACTGATCGCCCTCACCGGTCTGACGCTTCTGGTATTCGGCCTTCTCTGCGCCGGCCCGCACCAGGGCTTCGGCGCGGAAGGTCTGGAATTTCACGGCATCGGCACCGGCGGCGGCGGCGATATCCACCAGTTGCAGGGCCAGTTCTGTCGAGCCGTTATGGTTGACACCGGCTTCGGCGATGATGAAACAGGCTGGAGTGTTCGCCATGTGCTTCCCCGGGACTCAGGTATTCTTGGACGACCGGCGACGCCTTGCCGCACAGGCCTCGGCGATCATCCAGTCAAAAGGAGTGTCAATGTCCAGCGCCTCTTCCGGATCTTCCGTCACCAGAGCCAGGGTGTTGTCGGTGTAGAAACTGCGGCGCTCCAGGATGCAGGTCCGGGAAGCAATGTAGATCAGCCCGTTCAGTTCATACGCGGGCGGCAGGTCCTGCTTGCGCAAGGTCAGGGACTCTACCCCCGGATAAGCGCGCAAACAGCCTTCGGCATCAATCTGGCGGCACCACGACGGCGGCGTCCTGGCAGGACTGACCGACACCACGCTTTCCCCACCGCCTGCGGCGAACAACTCCACCGCGCGGCGAATGGTCGCAGGTGAACGGAACGGCGATGTTGGCTGCAGCAGCATCACCGCATCCGGGAATTTGCCCTCCGCAGCCAACCTTTCCAGGACTTCCACCGCCACATCAATGACCGCCGCCTCGTCCGTCGCCAGCGCCGGACTGCGCAAGCCGGGAAAGGCCGCCCCGTGACTGACCGCCAGATCGGCCATAGCCTCGCTGTCAGTCGAGATCAGCACCTCGGTCAGCGCCTGGCTGGCCAGCGCGGCCTCAATGGTCCAGGCCAGCAACGGCTTGCCGTCCAGCTCACGGACATTCTTGCCCGGCAAGCGCTTTGATCCGGCGCGGGCGGGGATGATCCCGATGACGGCTGGCGTCGCCATCTCAGCACTCCAGGAAGTTCTTGAGAATTCTCAGGCCGGACTCACCGCTCTTTTCCGGGTGGAACTGGCAGCCCCACAAGCGTCCCTTCTGGATGGCGGCGCAAACGGGAATGCCGTCATAGTCGCACTCGGCCAGCAGGTCGGCCGGCTCGGCGGGCAAGGCGCGGTAGGAATGCACGAAGTACATGGCCTCGCCTTCCGGCAGGCCTCGCAGGATGGAGTCCTCCCAGGAAGCGCGGCCCGCGGGCAGCCGGAGTTCGTTCCAGCCGATATGCGGAATCTTGTGCGGGCGACCATCGGCGCAGGTTTCGGGGATGCGGTCCACCTGACCGGCCACCAGGCCCAGCCCGGCGTGGCTGCCGAATTCGGAACTGCCTTCCAGCATCATCTGCATGCCCAGGCAGATGCCCAGAAACGGCTTCCCGGCCGCCGCATGGCGGCGGACCGGTTCGATGAAGCCGCGCTCGGCCAGTTGCTGCATGCCGTCGGCGAACGCGCCGACACCCGGCAGGACCAGCAGTCCGGCCTGCTCCAGCAACGAGCCGTCCTCGACGATCGTCACTTCCGCACCCAGATGCTCGAAGGCGCGCGCCACGTTCAGCAGGTTGCCGCTGCCGTAATCAATCAGGGTCACATTAGTCATGATGTCTCACATGAATCTCGGCCTGGCGGGCGGCCTCGCGGATTTGCGGCAGGGTCAGGCGGCGGTAATGCAGCACATCGGCCATCGCCACGGCATCTGCACCGGACTCCTTGACCACGCTGACCATGTCATCCGTGGAGCCCATGCCGCCGCTGGCGATCACCGGCACCGGCACCGTCGAGGCCACGGCCTTCACCAGCGCCTGGTCAAAACCCTTGCGGGTGCCTTCCCGGTCCACCGAGGTCAGGAGGATCTCTCCCGCCCCAAGCTCGACCGCACGACGCGCCCACTCCACCACATCGAGCCCGGTCCGTTCCCGGCCGTTATCGGTATAGGCCTCCCACTTGCCCTCGCCCACCTGCTTCGCCTCGATCGACAGCACCATGCATTGTGAGCCGAAGCGCTTGGAAATCTGCCGGATCAGCTCCGGATTGGCGATGGCGGCGGTATTGACCGCGACCTTGTCCGCACCGGAGCGCAGCAGATGGCGCACATCATCCGTGGAGCGGATGCCGCCGCCGACGGTGATCGGGATGAAGACGTTGCGCACGGCGCGCTGCACGATGTCGCTGAGATTGTTGCGGCCGTAGAGGCTGGCCACGATATCCATGTAGATCAGTTCGTCGGCCCCGGCCTGGTAATAGGCCGTGGCGAATTCCTGGGGATCGCCCATGACCCGCAGGCCTTCCAGGCGTATCCCCTTGATCAGGTTCGGCCCCTTGATGTCGAGGCGCGGAATCAGACGGACATTCGCCATTATTTGTATTCGTCCATCCACACCGCGTGACGCTGCTTCCACTGCCCCTCTTCAAACTTCCAGAGGTGCGGAGAACGGAACGTATCGGTCAGGCGGTCAAAATAGGCGCGGTCCATGATCGGGCTTTCAAACATGCGCGAGGCCACCGGGAATTCCTTCTCGTTGATGCTGAGGTAGCGGAAGATTTCCTCGGCAAATCGCTCGGGGAATTCCAGGTCAAAACGACGCACCAGCGCCACCCCTTCATCGCGGGTAATGTCGCGCGAGCGGATTTCCTGCGCGGCGTCATAGCTGGCGCGTCCGATGCCGAACTTGATGCCGGTGGTGTAGTAGTGGAAATCATCAATGCGGTCATCAATGCTGTTGTACTTGCTGTAGGTGCCCGCGGTGCGTTCCGGGGAGGCCTCGAAGCCGCCATGTTCCACCGAGTAGTAGTAGCAGCTCTGCGGATGCCACTTCAGGTAATAGCCCAGGTAGTGGACTTCCACGTTCTGCTCGGCAATCTTGTTGGGATCGGCAGGCAGGTAGGGGATGAGATCCTGCTGCTCCAGGCCGAAATCGCTCTTCAGATCGGCCACCGAAACGCCGCCCAGATAGACCTTGGACTGGTCTTCCGCCGTGAAGTAGGACCAGTCGCGCTTGGCGGTTTCGGTATCGCCAATCGGATTACCGTACTCGGCTTCGTTTTCCCCATAAAACACCAGCGGGATGTTGAACAGCAGCGCCATCTTCGGCGCCAGTGACTTCTGGCCGAAGACGAAGGGCTGGAAGGGATGGAACAGCATCTCCACCGCCAGGCGCGTCAGCAGGCGGTGCACCTGGCCGTTCGGCGTCATCAGGTAATTGTCGTGACCGGCATGAATCCAGCTCTGGAAGTTCTTCCAGCCCCAGTCGGTATAGATGTGGGGAGCCCAGGTCACAGTCAGCGGATGCATGCCGTACTTGGTTTTCAGGATGTGGGACGCATAGAAGCTGTCCTTGCCGCCGGAGCCGGGGACGATGCAGTCATAGCTGCCATCCTTGCTGCGGTGACGGTCGCAGAGTTCGCGCAACTGGCGTTCGCGCTCTTCCCAGTCAATGCGACCGTGCTTCTGCTCGGCGAAACGGCAGGCATCACAGATGCCCTGCTCGTCAAAATGAATCGTCTTCTTCTTGCTGTCCTTGGTATGGGCGTATTCGACCGCCGAATTCGGGCGCTGGTTGGAAATCACGCAGCTCCGGCAATAGGCGACTTCTGCAGGCAAGCCGAAGCGGGTCTGCTGCGCGGGGGCGTCAGGGACGAATTGCGACAGGTCCACCGGAGCGGGATAAGGGATTTTATCCATATCAATTTCAACCAAAGTCAAAGAAGTGAAGTGATTACAGAAGCCACGCGCCGGGCGGAGCCTCCGACGGACGGCAGACCGGCGACATGCCAGCCGGTATCGGACCAAACCTGTTCCAATGCCCGCGGCACGTCCGGCGGTGTTGCCGCCGCGCGCGCCAGCCCCATGGCCGCATAGGGAGCGTCGGCGGAAAATATGGAGCATTGTAGCTGAACAACCGGCGTACCGACCAGCGCCGCCTCCAGCCCGACCGTGGAGGACATGGTCAGCACGCAATCCGCCCCCAGCAACAGCGCCGTCAGGTCATCGCTGCGGCCGCTGACTTCAACCCGGTCCGGCAATCCCTCCCAGACATGGGTTTCACTGGGGTGGGCGCGGAATACCAGCCGCCAGTCGGGATGGCCCGGCAGAGCCTCCAGCAACGCTCGGTCAACCCGGCGCGGCAACTCCGGCTCACCGGCCGCGCCGGTAAAGGGATGGATCCGGGGCTCCGGCTGGGACGCCCAGAGAATCACCCGTTCCGTTTCCGCCCAGCCGCGTCCGGCCCGCCACGCCTGCCGGTCAAAGCTGTCGCGCCGTTCGGCCAGCACATCAAAGGCCGGGTTGCCGGTAACCACAAGATCGGCCTCGGGACGGCCGGCCTGAACCAGCCGGTCCCGGACCCCGTCCGCCAGCACGCAGATACGGGTAATGAAGTCGGCGGCGACCAATCCCGGCGCTTCCTGGATGGCAAACAGCCCGGAAATGCAGACCGTCGGGATGCCCCGCCGCCCGGCCGCCATCAGCGCAGCACGTTCGGCACGCGGGGCGGTGGTTGCGACCACCACATCCGGCTGCCACCGGTCGAGAAAGCGTTCCAACACCGTCACCGGCAGGAAAGACTGACGCCCCAGCCGCTGGTAGGCCTCCTGTGCGGCTTCCGGACCCAGACGCTCCACCAGATCGGCATAGGACAACCCGAGATAGGCCACGGTCTCTTCCGCCGCGACCACGGAAGACCGGTCCAGCTCCCCGGCGAGCTTGCGCCCCCAGACCAGCGCCGTCTCATCCCGCTCAGGATCCAGCACATCGGCAAAGCCCAGCACCGGAAATCCGGAGGCCAGCGCCGCCGGACGGGCGGTGGTCAGCGCCAAAATGGTCACGTCCACACCCTGCGCGGCCAGTTCCCGCGCCACCGGCACGATCATGGTGACATGGCCGCCGCCATAGGCGACCAGCAGCGCCCTCTTCGCGGCCATGTCAGTTGCCTCCCCGGAAGATGACCTGCCGAACCGTGCCCAGCATCAGTTTCAGGTCAAAGGCCAGCGAGGCCTTGTCGACATATTCGAGGTCGAGGGCAATTTTCTGCTCCGGCGTCGCCATGGAGCGCAGGGTCGACTGCGCCAGACCGGTCACGCCCGGCCGGACGCGGTGGCGCTTTTTCCAGGCCTCGGGGCTGTAGTCCTGCTGCTGCTGCGGCACCATCGGCCGGGGGCCGACCAGGCTCATGTCGCCCTTCAGGACGTTGATCAGTTGCGGCAGCTCATCCAGGCTGGTGCGGCGGATGAAACGGCCGACGCGGGTGATGCGCGGATCATTGGCGGCGGTGCTGTGCGACCCCAGACGCGGTGCATCCACCACCATGCTGCGGAATTTCAGGATCTCGAAAATGCGCTCGTCCCGCCCTACCCGCTTCTGGCGGAACAGCACCGGGCCGGGTGAGTCCAGACGGATGGCGACCGCCACCGCCAGCAGAACCGGGGAGACCAGCAGCAGGCCGATGCCCGCCGCGAGACAATCAAACAGGCGCTTCATGCCGACTCCAGTTTCGTGACGATGGCGGCGACGGCATCGCATACCGCCACCCGGTTAGCTTCAAGTTCGGCAGGGGGGGCTTCCCGCCAATGCGACTCCCACTGCCGCAGCCGGGCGATTTCCCCCGGAAAGTCCATGCCGGCCTGCAAGGCGGCCACATCGGGCGCACCGCGATGGAAGGTGCGCGACAGGATCACGGCAGACGACCCCAGACGGACATGTTCCCCGAGAATGCGCTCCGCCGGCAGCAGGCCTTCCCCGACCCGGGCGATGCCGCCGAACCCGAAGGGCTTGCCGCTGGCGCGAACCTTGGCGGCCAGCCTATCCACCAGACCGTCCGCCAGCGGCTCGAACATGAAACGCAGGCCAAGCTCCATGTGCAGGTCATTCAGCCCGACAAAGACCTCGCTGACACAGGCCAGTCCGGCAATTTCCCCGATCGACTGCGCTCCGCTGACCGTTTCCACCAACGGCACGATGCGGCAACGGCCGCGTACGGCCTCGCCCAGTTGCGCCACTTCCAGCGGCGAGCGCACCATCGGCAACATGATCAGGTCGGCGCCGGCGGCGATGACGGCGTCCACCTCACCGGCCGAGCCCTCATGCCAGGGATTGATGCGCACCAGCAGCTCCGTCCCGGCGGGCAGGGCGGTCCGGACCGCCGCGACATCAGCGACAGCGTGGCGGCTGATCAGGGTATCGCGATGCCCCTGCCGTTCGAACTTGCCCATCGTTTCCAGATCGACAAAAATCCGATCGACCCCGGACTGCACCGCAAAGGCCGCCAGCTCAGAGGAGTTGGTGATGAACATCAGCTTCATGTCTTGCCGCCCCTCAGGCGTGAAACCGCAACCGCGCGCAGCACCGGCTGGCAGAGAACCGCCAGCAATGCCAACCCCGTAAACTGCACTGCCGCCAGCGCCAGCCCCTCCCAGCGTCCGGCATGCGGCGACAGAAGCCAGAACGGGATGGATGCCGCCAGCATCCATCCCGTCATCCGGACAAAGCGCGCATCCAGCGCATCGCCGAACAGACGCGCCCCGGCCCCGGACAACCAGCGCAACTGCAGCGCCACCATCAACGCATAGGCCAGCACCAGGCCCAGCATCAAGCCTTCCCCGCCCAGCACCCGGAAGCCCGCATAACCGCTGCCCGCAAACACCGCCAGTCCGGCCAGGGAATAACGCATCATGCGCCGGGTCTCGTGGAACGAGGAAAGCACCAGATTATTCAGCACGTAGACGCCCTGCAAGCCCAGCGACAGCATGCCCACCGAGCTCAGCGCGGCAATGCGCTCCAGGCTGGCGGACGACATGGCGCCCCAACCGAAAGCCGCTTCCGCCAACTGACGGCTGAAACAGACGGCGGGCAAGGTGATCATCACCGACAATCCCGCCACCAGCCGCAGGCTGTCCCGCCACAGCGACTGCCAGTCCCCGGACTGCTGGATCATGGCCGCCAGCTTTGAAAACACCACCACCGACACCATGGTGATCGCAATCCCCAACGGCAACTCGACCAGTTTCGAGGCATAGTTATAAATTGCCAGCCCGCCATCGCCCGCATGCGAGGCGATGGCCCGGCCGACCAGGGGAAACAGGAACAGGGCCAGGCTGGTCAACAGGGCGTCGGCATAACGGCGGCGCAAGCCCGGCCAGTCCATCGCCTCGGGCAAGGCCGGGTTGATCTCGTGCCGTAATCCGGCCCACAACCACAGGCAGCGCACCAATCCCGCCGCCACCATCGCCAGCGCCAGCGCGCGCAAGGGGTCGTCCGCGGGCAGGCCGCGCCAGATGACCACCACCAACAGGCCGTTGTAGAACAGCGTGGAGAACGCGCTGGAGCCAAATCGCCGCAAGGCTTGCAGCCAGACGGTCGTGACCGTGGAGCAGACGATCAGCGGCATCAGCCAGGCGGACCAGGCAATACCGTGGGCCATGGCCGCCGCGGAGGCCGGGCTGGCCCCCGGAGCCAGCAACCGCGCCAGCGGCAGGGACAGCAAAGCCAGCAGCAAGGCCAACAGCCCGGCCGCCGCCAGGGCCGCCAACGTCACCCGGCGGTGCAATACCCAGGAACCGCGCTCACCCAGACGCACAAATTCCGGCACCAGCACCGCCGACAGCACGCCGCCAAACAGGATGTTCATTAACAGATCGGGAAAGGTCAGGGTCAGGATCGCCGCATCGGCCATGCCGGACGCGCCGAATTCGGCCGCCACGCCCAACTCCCGGCCAAAGCCCAGCAGTCGCCCCAGCAGCAGACCCAGCGCGACGATCAACCCCGATCGGACCAGCATGTCAGGCGTCCGAAGTCCGGGCGCCCTTGTGATAGGACGTGGAAGCGAAACCGATTCCCAGTTGCCGGAACAGGTCATAAATATCGGCAATACGATGCTGCTCGCACATTTCCCGCAAGGACTCCAGCAGTCCGTAGAGCTGCGCCGGAGGCAGCGAATCCTCCAGGGCGCGTCGAATGCGCTCGTGCCGGGTCGGCTCGTCGGTATCCCCCACCAGCAGCTCCTCGTACAGTTTCTCGCCGGGGCGCAGGCCGGTATATTCAATAGCAATGCCCTGCTCCGACTCCACCTGCCGCACCGGGAATCCCATCAGGTGAATCATGCGGCGCGCCATGTCGGCAATGCGCACCGGCTCGCCCATGTCCAGCAGGAATACGTCGCCGCCGCTGGCCATCGCCGCCGCCTGGATCACCAGTTGCGCCGCTTCGGGAATGGTCATGAAGTAGCGGATAACATCAGGATGCGTGACCGTAACCGGACCGCCGCGACGGATTTGCTCCTTGAACAAGGGCACCACCGAACCGGAAGAGCCCAGCACATTGCCGAAACGCACCATGCAAAAGCAGGTGCGCCGCGTCCCTTCGCGCTGACGCTCCTCCTCGGCAAAGGCCTGCAATACCAGTTCTGCCATGCGCTTGCTGGCGCCCATGATATTGGTCGGCCGCACCGCCTTGTCGGTCGAAATCAACACAAAGGTCCCGACACCGGCATTGCGCGCCGCCTGCGCCGCCGCAAGCGTGCCGAAGACATTGTTGCGCACGCCTTCCACCACATTGCTCTCGACAATGGGCACATGCTTGTAGGCCGCCGCGTGAAAGACCGTCGCCACGGCAAACCGCGTGAAAACCGACTCCAGCGCCGGCGAATTCTGTACCGACCCCAGCATCACCTCCAAACCCACATCCGCCAAATCGGCGTGATGACGTTGCAGACTCCGCAGTTCCTGCTCAACCGCATACAAACCGTATTCACTCTGCTCGAACAGCACCAGCCGGGAGGGCCGCAACTCCAGTATCTTCCGGCAAAGCTCGCTGCCGATAGATCCGCCGGCGCCGGTGACCAGCACGCATTTGCCGGTAATGGTCGCTCCCATCAACTCCGTATCCGGCGGAACCGGATCACGCCCCAACAGATCCTCCAGGTCAATTTCCTTGACTTCTTCCGGCCGCGCCTTCCCGTCCAGGATGTCTTTCAGACTGGGCACGGTTTTGACCTTCAACGACGAGGGCTCCAGAAACAGCAGGATTTCCTTGCGGCGTGAATTCGACAGCGACGGCATCGCCAGGAAAATCTGCTCCACTCCGTATTCTTCGATCAACCATGACAGCCGTGAAGGCGCGTAGACCTTCGCGCCAAATACCAGCATGCCCTGAATCGCCTGACGATCATCAATGAAGGCCACCGGCCGGTATTCATTGCTGTGCTGCAGACTGAGCGCCAGTTGCGAACCGGTATTGCCGGCGCCGTAAATCAGGATCGGAGAGCGGCGGCGGCCAGATTCGCGTTGCAGGTAACGTTGGGCGAGAAAACGCGAGGCCACGATCATCGAGCCTGCAACCAGCAGATAGAAGACCGGCGCGGAGCGCGGCAACGTGGCGCGGGAAACCATGATGGCGGTGCCCAGGACCAAGGCTGAAACCGCCAGCGCCTTGAAGACGATACTGACCGTATGGCCGCTGACGTAGCGTACCATCCAGCGGTACAAGCCGAAGAAAGCCAGGGAGGCAACACCGCTGCCCACCGCTGCGCCGATGCACAGCCAGTGCTCCAGGGTAGACGGCATCCAGATAAATCCATAACGCAGCGACAGCGCCAGCCACAACCCGGCCAGCAGCAAAACGGTATCGGCCGACACCATCACCGCCACCTTGGCCCTGCGCGACAATCCCACCAGTAACTGCTGCAGCATTCCTGCCTCTGGACGCCTGAAACAAAGCGCGAATGTTAGCAGATCGTTTACCGGAAAATCTCAGCAAAGATGGGCATCGGCCCCCTGACCGGACCGCTTCCCGTTGTACAACATGCCTGACTGAAGACGGAACATCCTCCGCCTCACGGCGACGGGGCAATCTCACTGCCCTGGAACACCGAGAAGTTCATCCCTTCGGCAGTAATTTTCTGACCCCGCTCATTCAGGATACGAATTTCCAGGCGATGATCTCCCCGCGACATTTTTTCAGGGTTCAGCGATGGCGAATAATTATCACGCGAGATACGCTCCCCATTCAGATAGACCTCAAAATGGTGCGTCTTCCACAAATCCGGGGTCAGGCTGAATTCCAGATTGAATGCCGGATCGCCATGCTGGAACTGCTGATCAGGCGCGGGCTTGCTGATCTTGACCTGATAGGACACAGGTTCCTTCAACGCCTTTTCGCCGGACTTGCCGCCCCGGTTCAGCTTGTTGTCAATGACTTGCTTGGGCAACGCCGGAACTACCATCGTCTCCCGGGTCTGGACCGATTCGGCTCCGCCGGCCGGGTCATCCGAATAGACGACGTTGCCATTCTTGTCATAGGTTTTATAGATGCCGGCCAGTGCGTGCCCCGACATCAGGATTACCGCCGCCAATACCATCCGCCGCATGTTCTTTCTCCCACCAGTCAGTTCATCATCCCAGTATAGAAAACAAAAAGGCCCGCCAAGGCGGGCCTTTTGTAACCGACCGTCCCCGGAGGAACGGTCAGCCTGCCATATCAGCAGCTGTAGTACAGATCGAACTCGATCGGGTGCACTTGCGTGCTGACCAGACGGGCTTCTTCGGTCTTCAGCTCGATGTAGGCTTCCAGCATTTCCTTGGTGAACACGCCGCCCTTCAGCAGGAACTCGTGGTCGGCCTTGAGCGCGGCCAGGGCCACTTCCAGGCTTTCAGCCACGGTCGGGACCTTGGCGTCTTCTTCCGGCGGCAGGTCGTACAGGTTCTTGTCGGCGGCTTCGCCCGGATGGATCTTGTTCTGGATACCGTCCAGACCGGCCATCAGCAGTGCTGCGAAAGCCAGGTACGGGTTGGCAACCGGATCCGGGAAACGGGCTTCGATACGCTTGGCCTTCGGGCTGGACACGAACGGAATACGGATGGAAGCCGAACGGTTGCGGGCGGAGTAGGCCAGCTTGATCGGAGCTTCGTAGTGCGGCACCAGACGCTTGTAGGAG
>DASUIM010000006.1:0-6726 GCA_036279775.1 Fluviicoccus sp.
GGGGACAGCGGACAGGGGCGGCGGATCCGCAACGGTCGTATCCGGGCGCTCGGATTCCAGCCGCGTTATCCGGACTATCGGGACGGTTACGGTCCGCTGACGATGGCCGACGCTTAAGCGCCCAGCACCACCACGCCGTCCATTTCCACCAGCGCGCCGCGCGGCAGCGAGGCGACGCCCACAGCGGCGCGGGCCGGATAGGGCTGCACGAAGTAGCGCGCCATGATTTCGTTGACCAGGGCGAAATGACCGAGATCCGTCAGGAAGATGTTCAGCTTGACGATGTCCTTCAGGCCGCCGCCGGAGGCTTCGCACACCGCCTTCAGGTTCTCGAACACCTGCACGATCTGCGCCTCGATGCCTTCACGCAGCTGCATGGTCTGCGGGTCCAGTGCAATCTGGCCGGACAGGTAGACGGTGTCGCCGGTGCGCACGGCTTGCGAGTAGGTGCCGATGGCGGCCGGGGCGTGGGGGGTGCTGATGATGAGGCGGGACATGACGGCTCCGGTAAAAGCGGGTTGCGAGGCCCGCATTATTGCAGCATGAAGGTCTTGTATTCCAGTGACTCCAGCACCCGGTCCAGAAAACGGAAGCCGAGCATGATGGTGATGGTCAGCGCCGCCGCGATGCCATAGCCGTAGAACTCCGGCCCCAGCCACAGCGTCAGGGCGGTGAAGGCGGCGTTCAGCGCCACGAACAGCCCGGTCAGGAACAGCACGATCCAGCGGTTGTCGAGATAGAAAAAGACGTTGATCACGCCCAGCAGCACCACCTGCAAGCCCGCCGAAATCAGGTTGATGAACAGCAGCGGCAGGTACAGCGGCGAGATGCGCAGCTGCTCCAGGATCCACGGCCCGGCAATGAACAGGCCCAGCGCGGCGATGGTCTGGATCTTGATGATCTGGTAGATGCCCTGGCGCACGGTATAGACCATCTCGTTGCGCATGTCCTCGATGAATTCCAGCGAACCGCCCGAGCGCACCGCGTCAAAGAACTTGTCATAGTACTCGACGAAGTCGGTTTCCATCTTCACCAGGAACACCGCCATGCCGGGGATGATCGACAGGTAGGCCAGGAAGACCGGAATGTCGTAGATCACCGAGGCGCGCAGCGGTCCGATCACTGCGTGGCTGGTGGGGTCGTGGAACCAGAACATGAACTTGTCCAGCCACACGCCGAGGTTGTAGAAAAAGCCGACCCCGACCAGCGTCGGGTACAGGTAGCGCCGTTCAAAGAAGCGGAATTCGAGGAAGCGGTCCGAGGGGTAGTTGCGCAGGATCAGGATCACCATGCCGGTCAGCAGCACGAACTGGCCGAGCACGAAGCCGCCCAGCAAGCCTTCCAGCCCGAACGGCCGCAACAGCAGCGCCAGCGCCACGGTGGTGCTGTAGCCCAGCCCGAACAGGCTGACGATGGCCTTGTAGTGCTTCATGCCCGACAGGAAGATGGTGGCGATCCAGATGTCGCACATCACCACGAAGCCCGCCAGCATCAACAGCCGGTAGAGCAGCGTCTGCTGCGGAAAGAGGAAGACGATCGCCAGTGTCGCCAGCAGGCCCGCCGTCAGCGTCACCCACAGCAGCAGGCCGTTGAAGTTGGGCAGGATCACCCTGGCCTGTTTCTCGAACAGGCGGTCGGCGGTGAAGCGGGTGAAGGCCAGCTGCACGAAGCCGGTGAGGATCAGGCTGAGCGAGATCAGGTAGGTGACGCTGACCTGGAATTGCGTGATCAGCGAGTCCGGCACCACCACCGACAGGCTGAGCACGCCGATCACCAGGATGCCGAGGATGGACAGCACCCACGGCCCGGAACTGATGATGCCCGCGTAGGTGTAGGCCTGCATCACGCCGAGAAGGCTGTCGCGTTTCAGCAGCTTGCGCAGTTCAAAACCGATACCGGCCATCAGCGTTTCTCCGGGACGGGTGACAGGGGCGGCGATTCTGCCAGGGCGGTGCCGTAGACCTCGCGGTAGGCGGCGAACATCAGGTCCTGCGTGTAGTAGCGCTCGACGCGGGCAATACCGGCGGCCTGCGCTTCACGCCAGGCGGCTTCATCATCCAGCAGGGCGATCACCGCTTCGGCCAGCGCCTGCGGGTCGGCGATGCCGACGACGCGCCCGGCGGGGCCCAGCTGCCGGTCGGGGCCGTCCAGCCCCTCCACCAGCTGGCGGCACGAGCCGACATCGGTGGCGACACAGGGCACCCCGGCGGCATAGCCTTCCAGGATTACCAGCGGCAGCGCTTCGGAAATCGAGCTCAGCGCCAGCACGCCCACCTTCGGCAGCAATTCGTCGACGCGCTGGAAGCCCAGGAACTGCACGGTGTCGGCCAGTCCCAATCCGGCGGCCAGCGTGCGGCAGTCACGGGCGTAGGCGGGGTCTTCGTCTTCCGGTCCGGCAATCCAGGCCTGCACGTCGGGAAGGCGGTTGGCAACGGTGCGCATGGCGCGGATGAAGGTTTTCACGTCCTTGATCGGCACCACCCGCCCGATCAGGCAGACGGTGCGCGGCACGCCGTCCGGCCGTCGCGCCCGCGCCCGTTGCAGCGCGGGCAGGTTGATGCCGTTGGGGATGTTCTCGGTGCGGTCGGCGGGCGCGCCGTCGCGGATCTGGCGCTGGCGGTTGGCTTCGTACAGGCTGATGATGCGGTCGGCGTTGGTGTAGCATTCACGGCCCAGCGCCTCGAAGAAACGCACCCACAAATGCCGGAAATAGGCGACTTCCGAGCTGTCCTTTTCCAGCACGCCGCGGTTGTCGCGGATCCATTCCGCCTGGAACAGGTCGATCTTGCGTTCCTTGGTGTAGATGCCGTGCTCCGACAGCAGCAGCGGCTTGCCGGTCATCACCTTCAGCAACGCCCCGAGAAACCCGGCGTAGCCGGTGGAGATGGTGTGGAAGGCGCGCACCGGGATGAAGCCGTCGGCAATGTCCATCAGCCGCCACAGCGGCGCGTGCATGATGCGCACCGTCCAGAAGTAATCGACGAAGGAGGGGTCGGTGCAATGGGCGCGGTATTGTTCGGTAATGAAGTTCCACGATTCGCGGCTGTAGAGGAAGTCCTCTTCGCGGTACGCGCCCCGCGCGCGGTGGCTGAGGATGCGGCCGATCATCGACGGGCAGCCGCCGCCCGGCGGGGTGGCACGGTACTGCTCATGCAGCGCCCGCACCTCGCGGAACACGGCCGCATCGCCCTGACGTTCGACCACCGGCGGTTTCTCGCGGCCGTCATGCAGGTAGTGGGTTTCCAGGTGCACGACGTTGTCGGGCAGGGCATAGCGCATGTCGCCGTAGTCTTGAGGGCGGCTGCCGATGAAGCAGAGCGCGAAGGTGTATTCGGGAAAGCCGCGGATGATCTGGTTGACCCAGCTGGAGACACCGCCGCTGACATAGGGGAAGGTGCCCTCCAGCAGCAGGCCGATGTCGGCGCGGGTGCCTTGCCGGATGATGGTCATGCCTTGTGCCCCCCTTGGCCCCAGAATCCCGCGGCCAGTTGCAGCGCCCGGGATTTTCCGTCCGGCCGCAGTTCGCGCATGATGCGGCGGGTGGTGTCGAAGTCACCGCGCAGGTAGGCCAGTTCGGCCAGGTACGGCGCGGCGCGCACGCGCGGAAATCCCTGGCGGATGGCGGTGGCGAACGCGCCGCCCGCGCCATTGTAGTCGCCGGTCAGCAGCCGCATCCGCCCGGAAATGACCCACAGCCCGGTGTCGCGCACCTTGTACGCCAGCGCCTCGCGGCAGAAGCGCCGCACCTGGTCCAGTGCATAACGGCGCATGTCGCCCTGCACCAGTTCCTGATAGACCAGCTCCCAGTACAGTTCGCTCAGTTCGCGCGCGGCCAGGTAGCGGGCTTCGGCATCCTCCCCGGCGGCCTCTTGGCGGCGCAGCGCCTGCTCGATGCGCTGTGTCAGCTGCTGTTCGCGGGCGTCCAGCATGCCATAGGCCAGCAACCGCAGGTCGTCGGCACTGTCGCTCATTGCTTCGCGCAGGATGCCGGATGATTGCCGCGTCGGCACATTCTGCAAGGCCAGCAGCGCCTTCATGCGCAGTTCCAGCGGCGCGCCGGTGTCGGCAATCTGCTGGCGGACGCGGCCGGAACGCCAGCCGCTGACCGGCGTGGTTTTCGGCAGTTCGTAGTGCGGGGCGGCCACGGCCTCGAATTCGGGCTGCTGCGCCAGGCGCGGCAGCCAGGCCGCCAGCATCGCCCCGACCGCAAAGCCCAGCAGGCCCAGCACCGGAATGAAGAAGCAGAGGCTGAACAGCAGTGCCAGCACCCAGTGGCGCGGCTGCCGGTAGGGTTCCGGCATCAGCGACCAGGCCACCGGCGTGATGCAGGCGCAAGCCGCCGCGTGCAGCAGGAAGTACTGCGCCAGCACCCCGAGGTCGCGGCTGCTGAGCAGGATCAGCGCCACCGCGCCCAGCTCCAGCGACACCGCCGCCATGCCCAGCTTGACGTTGGCGCTAGCCATGCGTCACCTCCAGCCGGCAGCGGTCCAGCAGGGCGTGCAGCAGTTCGGCGGGCTGCTGGTCGCCAATGCGCTTGGCGTGCACCATCACCCCGGATTCGGCCAGGCTGCGGTAGCCGAACAGGTCTTTCAGCCATTTCTCGGTGCGCAGGAAATAGCCGGTGACGGCGGCTTCGTCGTCCAGCGGCATCACTGTCAGCAGGATGTCGCGCCCGGGCAGGTGCAGGTCCCAGATGATGTCCATCTGCCGCCGCTGGCGGCGCGCCTCGGCGGCCAGGTCATGCCGGTGCTCGCCGTCGGGGATGACAATGGCGGCGATGCTGGAACGCAGGCCGCTGATGCGGAACAGGTGGTCCAGGCGCAGCACTTCGGCCCCGAACTCGGTGGGGCATTCCTGACCCAGCAGCAATTGCAGTACCTCGAAGCTGGCTTCGGGAATGCCGATGCTGTCGCTGTAATAACCCAGGATCACGTTCAGGAATTGCAGCGTTTCCGCGTTCAGCGACAGGAAGGGCAGCCGTTCCACGACCAGGATGCCGAAGCAGCGGCCATCCGCCGCCAGCAGTGGCGCGGCCACCAGATAGGCGGTGCGCGCGTTTTGCAGCGCATCGGTCTGGATATGGCACAGCTCCTTGCAGTCGAGTGCATAGCTGATCAGCGGATCGCTGGCGTTCAGCGCCGAAGCCTCGCCGAGGACCGCGGCCGGCCGCGTATCGACGCGACCGTCGCTGACACTGTGCAGTGACGCCACGTCCAGCTGGCAGTTCTGGCTGAGCAGGTTCAGCAACGTCGCCGCCTCGGGCAGGTCATGCGGATTGCGCACCGGTTCGTTGGCCAGCGCCCGCCGCATCGCCGCCAGCGAATCGCGCAGTGTCAGCGGCTTCACCAGCAGGTCCTGTTCCAGCCGCTCGTGCGACAGCCGCAGCAGGTAGTGCCGCCGCGTCAGCGATTCCAGACGTTCATTGAGGTAGACGTTGGCCTCGCGCACCCGCTGCAGCCGCGCCGTCCAGACATCGGAAAACTCCCCGGCGATCAGGCTCAGCACCAGCCCGCCCATGAAATAGGTGGACGGGAAGGGCGAGCGCACGTCGGCCAGCACTTGTTCCAGCACCCAGGTCAGCGCCATCAGCCCCACCGAGCCGAAGGCGGCCAGCGTGCCGTAGCGCAGCGCCAGCACCGTGCACACCAGCCACAGCCAGGGGAAGGCCAGCCGCGTCAGCAGCGGGTCGTCGGGGTGCGACCAGGCCGCCAGCAAGATGCTGCCGACAGTAAAGACCAGCACTTCATAGACGGCTTGCCGGCTGTACTGCTTGGGCGCGAACCAGGCGGCCAGGCGGCCGGGGGTCAGGATGGGCATGGGCGCGATTCCGGGTCGGGGGTCAGCGGGCGGGGACCAGCGCCTGGTCCAGCAATTCGTTCACCACTTTCTGCGCCACGCCGCTGACCGCCTCGCGGCTCCAGCCGGTGCGGGCGGCGCTGCCGCTCCAGATCACCTGGCCGCTGCCCAGGTCGGTGACGGTCAGGGTGATGCCCGCCGCCGGTTCGCCGTCCAGCCCCACCTTGTAGCGCCATTCGTCGACGCTGCCGGAAACGGCATAGCGCGCCTGCTGCTCGCGGGCCCAGGCCATCGCCTTTTCCTGGGCGGCGCGGTCGGCCTGCTCGAACAGGGCGTCGCCGTTGCGGGCGGCGGGGTACAGCGTCAGATTGCGCACGCCGTGCACGCGCAGCAGGCTGGCGGTCAGGCTGTCCAGCCGCGCGCCCGCCTGCGGCGTTTCGGTGTTGTTGACGGCGGGCAGCAGCACCCAGGCCGCCTGCAGGTCGACCCCCGGCGCGCGGGTGGCGGAGAGGGTGGCGCAACCGCCCAAGGCCGTTCCGGCCAGCAACGCGACAAGCAATGTGGTGTGTTTCATCGTTTTATCCTCGGTGACGTCGCCATCAGTAAAAAATCCGGTAATCGAGCCGCAGTTCGCGGGCGTCATTGCCCTGGCTGCGGGCGGAGCGTTCGGCGTTCAGCCGCAGTTGCAGGCTGTCACCGCCCAGCAGCGGGCCTTGCAGGCCCAGTTCCAGCCGGTAGCCGTTGCCGCCACTGTCGGAGCGGTTGCCGCCGACTTCGCCGAACAGGCGCCAGCCGCGCGCGAAACGGTCTTCCGGCAATTGCCCGAAGGCCCAGGCCAGCGCCAGCTGCCGGTAGTCCTGCGGCAGGAAGAAGCGGCTGTCGGCCGGGATGCCGGCGGGCACCAGCGCCGCCGTGGCCGCGGACAGCGGC
>DASUIM010000007.1:0-1530 GCA_036279775.1 Fluviicoccus sp.
AACATGGGTTTGCAGGCCCAGGTCTTTCAGCGCCTTGGCGGCTTCCAGCCCCAGCAGGCCGCCGCCGACCACCACGCCCACCTTCGATTTGGCGGCGGCGTCGCGGATGGCTTCCAGATCCTCAATGGTGCGGTAGACCAGGCAGCCTTCGCGGTCGTTGCCCGGCACCGGCGGCACGAAGGGATAGGAACCGGTGGCCAGCACCAGCTTGTCGAAAGGCACCACCTCGCCGCTGGCGGTACTGACCGTTTTGGCGGTCAGATCAATCCCGGTGGCGCGGGTGTTCAGCTTCAGCTGGTAGCCGGTGGCGTCGAAGAAATCGTGCGGAGTGACGCTGAGGTCTTCCGCGGTCTTGCCGTTGAAGAAGGCGGAGAGTTGCACCCGGTCATAGGCCGGACGCGGTTCCTCGGCAATGACGGTGACCTGCACCATGTCCCCGGCGCGGGCGGCCAGGGTTTCCAGAAAACGTTGTCCGACCATGCCGTGACCAATCATGACTATACGCATCGCTGTCTCCTGCGGTTAAAGGCTGGAAGCGTCCGTCCGGTTGCGTTTCCGGAGGCGCACACAGACGACGTTGTCTGCAAAGAAGGGTTACGGGTGTTGCTGAAGTCCCACCGCCGACGACGTTGCCGGTTCGGAGGACTGGTTTGTCAGGCGGGAACCGCCTCACAGGGGATAAGTTTTTTCAGCTCTGGCTGACATGATCCACAATTCGTGCCAGCTTTCAGGCATTTGCCGATTTCGGCGACATTTTTCAGGTTTTGCTGACCAATGGCGCGGGTGATGGTTTTCTCCCCCACTCCGAAACAGGCGCAGATGATGCGGCCGACATCGGCGTCCGGATCGGCGGGCTTGCCTGACAGCAGCGCGCGGCGGCTGAGCGCATCCACCGGCTTGCCCAGCAGCGACTGCAGCCAGGCGCGCGGCGGCAGTTCCGCCTCCGGCCCGAAGAAGGCCAGCGCCGTCAACACGCCGTCGGCAATCCAGGCATAGCGGTGAATGCCGCGTGTAACATCCTGATATTCCAGACGTTCTCCCGCAGGCTCCTGCAACCAGGCCTCCGCCCAGCCCGTCCAGTCATCGGGAATATGGTCGTTGGCCAGCTCGTAGCGCCAGCCGTTATCCAGCCGGATCGCCACGGCATAGTCCAGGGCGGGCAGCGCCAGCGGCAAAATGCTGAGCAGGTAGCCGTGCCAGGCCGCCGGGTAAATTTCCGCCGCCACCGGGGTGTGCTTGTTCTCGGGCTGGCCGGACACCGGGTCCACCGCCGGATTCACCATCGCGCCGACGCGGCCGCTGCGGCTGAGCACGCCGGTCCAGTGCATGGGCATGAACAGGTTGCCGGGCTTCTGGCCCGCGCTGATCTGCACCCGCGCCACCGCTTTACCCCAGCGACTGGACAGGCGGACCAGCCCGCCCTCCTTCAGTCCCCGGCTTTTTGCGTCATCGGGGTGCATTTCCGCAAAGGGTTCACCAATATGTTGCAGCAGCCGCGGTGTCAGGCCGCTGCGGGTCATGGTGTGCCAC
>DASUIM010000008.1:0-1165 GCA_036279775.1 Fluviicoccus sp.
GCTGTATGCCTACAACAACGGCGGCATCGTCCTCTCCAGCACTGCCGACAGCGACCGCACCGTCGTGGCCAACAAGGTCATCCCGCACGCCATCGCCATGATGGTCACCGTGCTCAACCGCGCCGCTGAACGCATGTAAGCCCTGCTCTTCCCTTTACGGCCCGCGCACCTTGCGCGGGCTTTTTTTTGGCGCGCCCGACAGCGCAAGGCGACACGCTCAAGCTTCATGCATACCCTTTCCTCTCCGCCTCCGGGTTCCGTTCCGCAAATTTGACCTGAAACGCCAGCATGTTGGCCGCGATTCACAAGGGGCAGGATAAATCACGCCAGCAACAACCGTTCATCGCCTTTTAAACGCCGTTCAATGCCGAATTCCCACCGCTTGTCGACCGGACGGATTCCGCCAAAAGATGACGGGTTTTCGCAACGCGACCAAGCGGTTGATCGGCTAGTATTTATTCAACTTGGAGAGCCTGCTTGCCCTCCTGACAACACTAAAACTGACAGAGGTACACCATGATCAACTTCACCAAACTTGCCCTGATTGCTGCTGTGACCGCAGGTTTGGCAACGGAAGCCAGCGCCTTTTCCCAGGAAACCCACAAGCGCATCGCCATGGACGCCGTCAACTACATGAAGAACAACCCGGGCACCACGAACTACACCAAGCTGGCCGCCGGCATTGCCCGCGCCGGTCTGACCGTGGACCAGTTCGCCGCCGCCATGGGTCAGGGCGCGTATGACGTGGATGATTTCAGTGATACCTTCATTTGCGGCGCCAGCACCGGCAGCTGCCAGCAGGCTCCGGTCTGGGGCGCAGGCTCCGGCATCGTCAAGTACACTTCTTACTGGCACTTCATGAACGCCACCCGCGGTTCCGATGTGCACGGTAACGACTACGGCGGCTACAACTACAACCTGCTGACCGTCTGGGGCGATATCGACAACATGGCCGCTTCGTGGCTGTACGGCGACTACCTCGATGACGGCGCCGGCGGCAACAGCGCCTGGTTCTCCGACAGCACCAAGTACAACACCTACGGCATCACCGAGAAGAACTACCGTCTGGGCGGCTACTCCACCAACAGCATGTACGCCGATTTTGAAAAGATGCCCTTCCAGCCCATCGACAACCTCGGCCAGTACTGGTTCCAGAAGTTCCTGA
>DASUIM010000010.1:0-7245 GCA_036279775.1 Fluviicoccus sp.
TGACCGCATCAAGGAGCTGACGCCCGCCGCCCACGCGGTGCCGCAAAGCCGCCTGACGCTTAGCGCCGAGATGACACCGGTGGCCGAGGCGGAGCAGGCGCTGATCTCCTTGGGCTACAAGCCCGCCGAGGCGCAGAAAGCGGTCGCGAATGTGAAAAACCTGCACGAAAACACCGCTGACTTGATACGCGCCGCGCTGAAAGCAATGGTAAAGTAACGCCTTTGCAAATCCGGACTTTAGCCCCGCATTATGGACCGTCTGATCGCGCCGCAGGCCCAGCGCCAGGAAGAAGTATTTGACCGCGCCATCCGTCCGACCAGCCTGGCGGACTATATCGGCCAGCCCAAGGTGCGCGAGCAGATGGAGATTTTCATCCACGCCGCGCGCTCCCGCGGTGAAGCCCTCGACCACACGCTGATCTTCGGCCCGCCCGGTCTGGGCAAGACCACCCTCGCCAACATCATCGCCCGTGAAATGGAGGGCGAACTCAAGTCCACCAGCGGTCCGGTGCTGGAAAAGGCGGGTGACCTGGCCGCGCTGCTGACCAACCTGGAAGCAGGCGACGTACTGTTCATTGACGAAATCCACCGCCTGTCGCCGGTCATCGAGGAAATCCTCTATCCGGCGATGGAGGATTACCAGCTGGACATCATGATCGGCGAAGGCCCCGCCGCCCGGTCGATCAAGCTCGACCTGCCGCCCTTCACGCTGGTCGCCGCCACCACCCGCGCCGGCCTGCTGACCTCGCCGCTGCGTGACCGCTTCGGCATCGTGCAGCGGCTGGAGTTCTACAGCGTCGCCGACCTCACCCGCATCGCCACCCGCTCCGCCAGCCTGCTGGGCGTGCCCATGGAACCTCAAGGCGCGGAAGAAATCGCACGCCGAAGCCGGGGAACGCCTCGCATCGCCAACCGCCTGCTGCGCCGGGTGCGCGATTATGCGGAAGTGAAGGCCGACGGCGTCATCACCGGACCGGTGGCCGCCGCCGCGCTGGACATGCTGGATGTCGACCGTATCGGTCTGGACGGTCTCGACCGCCGTTACCTGCTGACGCTGATGGAAAAGTTCGGCGGCGGCCCGGCCGGGGTGGAGTCGCTGGCAGCGGCGCTGGCCGAGGACGGCGGCACGCTGGAAGACGTGGTCGAGCCTTACCTGATCCAGCAGGGTTTCGTCATGCGCACTGCGCGCGGCCGCATTGCCACGCCGCAGGCCTGGCTGCAGTTTGGCCTGACCATGCCCGAATCCCTGAAACAAGCCCTGGGCGGCGCGGCATGACTCCGTTCCGCATGCCCGTCCGCGTCTACATCGAGGACACTGACGCCGCCGGTATCGTCTACTACGTCAACTACCTGAAGTTCATGGAGCGGGCGCGCACCGAGTTCCTGCGCCACATCGGCTTTGGCCATTATTTACGACATACTGACTACCTGTTCGTGGTGCGCTCAGCTAACATCCGCTACCGTCGCCCGGCGCTCATGGATGATGCGCTGGAAGTCACCGCCGCCATTGCCCATCGTGGCCGCGCCTCGCTGGAATTCCACCAGACGGTCGAACGCCATGGCGAAATCCTGTGCGAAGGTGAACTGATGATTGCCTGCGTCGACGCCACCCATCTGAAACCCCGCGCCCTGCCGGCGCGCCTGACCGACCTGCTACCGGACTGAAATTCATGGCCGTCAAAGAATCCCTCTCGATCCTCGGGCTTGTTACCCATGCCAGCATTCCTGTGCAACTGGTGATGCTGGCGCTGGCGGCGGCTTCGGTTTATTCATGGGCGCTGATCATCCGCTACCGCCGCGTGCACAAGCTGGCGCGGCAGGAACACGCCCGGTTTGAAGAGGCTTTCTGGTCCGGCAGCGATCTGGGCGCGCTCTACCAGAAAAGCCAGCAAAACGCCGACCGCCAGGGTTCGGAAGCCGTGTTCCATGCCGGATTCAAGGAATTCATCCGCCTGCGCCAGAAAGGACTGACCGCCGAGGCGCAGATGCAGGGCGTCACCCGCGCCATGCGCGTGACACTGATGCAGGAACAGAAACGGCTGGAAGGCGATCTCTCGGTGCTGGCCAGCATCGGCTCCAGCGCCCCCTATGTCGGCCTGTTCGGCACGGTCTGGGGCATCATGACCTCATTTATCGGACTGGCCAGCGTCGAACACGCCACGCTGTCGGTGGTCGCTCCCGGCATCGCCGAGGCGCTGATCGCCACCGCCATCGGCCTGTTCGCCGCCATTCCCGCCGTGCTGGCCTTCAACCACTTCATTTCCAGCAGCGACGACATCAACAATCTCTACACCATCTTTGCCGACGAGTTCTCCGGCATCCTGCACCGGGAAAGCCATACCTGATGGAACCGAGTCCTTTCGAGCGTCCGCGCCGACGCCTGATGTCCGACATGAACGTCGTACCCTATATCGACGTCATGCTGGTGCTGGTGGTGATCTTCATGGTGACCGCGCCGATGCTGACGCAGGGGCTGAAGGTCGAGTTGCCGGAAGCCGCCGCCGACACCCTCAATATCGACAGCGAGGATCCGGTAGTGATTACCGTCAAGGCTGACGGCGGTTACTGGCTAAAACAGGGCAGCAAGGCCGACAAGCGCTTGTCGCTGGATGACATGATCCAGGCGCTGTACGCCGTCGAACAGGCGCAGCCCAAGGCGCAAATCCTGCTCAACGCCGACGCCCGTGTCGATTACGGCAAGGTGGTGAAGCTGATGGCGGCGCTGCAACAGGCAGGGTTGACCCGCGTCGGCCTGCTGACCGACTCCCCGGAACCATGAACAGGGACTGGCGCGCGCTTATCCGGCAACCCCTGACGCTGTCGCTGCTGCTGCATGGCGGGCTGGCGTTGTCGCTGCTGGTCTTCGCGCGCCACCTGACGCCGGAACTGCCCCCGGCTCCCGCCGTGTTGAAAACCACGCTGGTCAGCCGCGCGGCCGTCGTTGCCCCAGCGGCCCCCCCGCCTGCCGAGGTCACTCCGCTTCCCGAACCGGTACAACCGCCGACGCCCCCAAAGCCGGAGCCGGTCAAACCGGTGGAACCGCCGAAGAAGCCCAAGGTGGAAGAAATGCCGAAACCGCCCGCTCCCGCCAAAAAAGAGCCGACGAAACCAGTGGAGCCGGCGCCCAAGGGAAAACCCAAACCGGAAAAGCCGGTCAAGGAACCGTTGTTGCCCAAGGGCAAGGGTGAAAAATCCGAGCCGCCCAAGCCGGAGAAAAAGCCTCCTGAAATCAAGCCGGAGCCCAAGCCCGTCAAAACCAAGGAACACCTGAAGGCCGAGGAAAAGGCCAAGCCGGCAGAAAAGCCGTCAAAGGACAAGGCAGCCCCGAAAAAGCCTGAGAAGGCCAAGGAGCCTGAACCGGCTAAAAAACCTGAAAAGACACCGGAGAAAAAGCCGGAACCGGTCAAGGTCCCGGAAAAGTCCCCCGGGAAGGACAAGGCCAAACCCGAGAAAAAGCCCGAGCCGAAAAAGCTGCAGCCGGTTTTTGACGCCAGCGAATTCGACAAGGAAATGCAATCTGTCCAAGGGCAGCTGAAAACCCAGGAACGCGATCGGCTGAAGAAAGCCGCCGAAGCCAATGCCAAGGCAGAAGCTGACCGCCTGGCCGCCGAACGCGCCGCCGAGGAACAACGCCTGGCGGACCAGAAGCGTGCCCGGGAGCTGGCCGCCCTGATCGAGAAATACAAAAAGCAGATTGAAGACCGCATTTATGCGCGCTTGAATCTACCACCGCAGTCCACACCCGGACAGTTCACGGAGGTGCGGATCATCGTCATCCCCGGTGGCGAGGTCATTAACGTCCTGAAACTGAAAGGCAGCGGCAATGAAGCCTTTGATGACAGCGTCATCACCGCCATCCGCAAGGCCAGCCCCTTGCCGGTGCCCGCCGACGCCCAGGTTTTCAATGAAAGCTTCCGGACTTTTTCCATGCGCATCCGCAACAAGGATTAAACGATGAAACGCCCCGGCCTGCTCCTGCTGTTGCTCAGCCTTACCGGCCTCGCCCGCGCCGAACTGATGCTGGAAATCAGCAAGTCCAGCAATAACAGCCAACCCATTGCCGTGGTGCCGTTCGGACAGGACTCTCGCCCCGACAATCTGGCCGCCATCATCCGCAACGATCTGGCGCAGACCGGGCTGTTCCGTCCGGCCGCCACACTGCCCGCCGAACCGACCACCGCCGGTGAAGTCAGTTATCCGGTCTGGCAGGCGGCGCGGCTGAACCATATCGTCGTCGGCAAGATCATTCAGGTCGCCCCCGACAACTACACCATCCAGTTCGAGCTGCTCAGCAGCGACCAGCAGAAACGCGTGCTGGGTGAAACCCTGAACAACATTCCGGGCTCGCGCTGGCGCGAAGCGGCGCATTTCATCAGCGACCGAATCTTCCAGCAACTGACCGGCCTGCCGGGCGCTTTCAGCACCCGCATCGCCTATGTGCTGCAATACAAGCGCGACGGCCAGACCCGCTACCGGCTGGAAATTGCCGATGCCGACGGCCACCGGCCGCAAACCGTGCTGGATTCGCCAGAGCCGCTGCTCTCGCCCGCCTGGTCGCCGGACGGCAAGAAGCTGGCCTATGTCTCGTTTGAAAGCCGCAAGCCCGCCATCATTGTGCAGAACCTGCTGACGCAGGAACGCATGGTGCTGGCCCGTTTCAAGGGTCTGAACGGCGCGCCCGCGTGGTCGCCGGACGGCACCCGGATGGCGCTGACCCTGTCGCAGGACGGCAATCCGGAAATCTATGTCATGAACCTGCTTGACAAAAAACTGACACGGCTTACGCAGGATAACGCCATTGATACCGAAGCGCGCTGGGCGCCGGACGGCCAATCGTTGATCTTTACTTCCGATCGCGGCGGCAGCCCGCAGATCTACCGGCTGGACATCGCCACACGGGATGTGAAACGCCTGACCTATGATGGCAGCTTCAACGCCCGCGGCGCGATCAGCCCCGACGGCCGCTATCTGGCGATGGTGCACCGCGAACGCGGCCAGACTTTCCAGATCGCCATCCAGGATCTGGACAGCGGCGCGCTCAGCACCCTGACCAGCACGCCGCTGGATGAATCACCCAGCTTCGCCCCCAACAGCCAGATGCTGGTCTACGCCAGCCGCAGCGGCAACCGGGGTGTCCTGGGCATCATGTCGCTGGATGGCCAATTCAAAATGACCTTGCCCGCCTCCGACGGGCAAGTCCGTGAACCCGCCTGGTCACCCTGAGTGACGGCAAATCCGAGGACGATGAACATGCAATTGCCCCCTTCCAAGCTTTCCCTGCTGGCCGTCTGCCTGGCGGCCGCGCTCGCCACCGGCTGCGCCAGCACCGCCAAGAAACCCGTGACGGTGACGGATCCGGCCGCCGCCTCGGGTCAGGCTACGGACAATCCCTCCGCTTCCACCCCCGAAGGCGCGCAAACCGGCGCGCTCAACGGCGCCGGCGGCCTGAACAGCCAGGGCATGGGCGGTGATGAGGCCGCCACTGCCGGCGGCAAGTCCGGTGCGACGAACGGTGCGACGGGCTCCGGGGCGGATTCCGGCTCCGGCAATGCTTCCGGCGGCAGCGCGGACAATGGCGGCACAGCCGCAGCCACCTTGTCCGACCGGCTGGTCAACTTCGACTTTGACAGCGCCGACATCCTGCAGGACGACTACCCCACCCTGCTGGCCCACGCACGCTACCTGCAGCAGAACCCGCAAGCCAAGGTGACGCTGGAAGGCCATGCCGACGAGCGCGGCACCCGCGAATACAACATGGCGCTGGGTGAACGTCGCGCCAAGGCCGTGGAAGCCTTCCTGGGCGTGAACGGCGTGCGCGGCAGCCAACTGGATTCGGTGAGCTTCGGCAAGGAAAAGCCGCTCAACGATGGTCACGATGAAGCCGCCTGGGCGGAAAACCGCCGCGTCGAAATCCGCTATGAGGCAGGTGAACCGAAGCCCTGATGCCGGTTTCGCGACCATGAAAAAAGCCTTCCCCGGCAACGGGGAAGGCTTTTTCGTTCCGGGGAACGGAAAGGTCAGATCAGCTTGCGACCCTTGCCGGCGGCGATGCGCAGGCGCAGGCCGTTCAGGCGGATAAAGCCTTCGGCATCCTTCTGGTTGTAAGCGCCGCGATCGTCTTCAAAGGTGGCGATGTTGGCGTCGAAGATGGAGTCGTCGGACTTGCGGCCGGCGATGTAGACGTTGCCCTTGTACAGCTTGGCGCGCACGACGCCGTTCACGTACTGCTGCGACTCATCGATCATGGTTTGCAGCATCAGGCGTTCCGGGCTCCACCAGTAACCGTTGTAGATCAGGCTGGCGTAACGCGGCATCAGCTCATCCTTCAGGTGGGCCACTTCGCGGTCCAGGGTGATGGATTCGATGGCGCGGTGGGCCTTCAGCATGATGGTGCCGCCCGGGGTTTCGTACGCGCCGCGGCTCTTCATGCCGACGTAGCGGTTTTCCACCAGATCGAGACGACCGATACCGTGCTTGCCGCCCAACTGGTTCAGCGTCGCCAGCACGGTAGCCGGAGTCATTTCCACACCGTCAATGGCGACGATGTCACCCTTGCGGTAGGTCAGCTCGATGTATTGCGGTGCGTCCGGCGCCTTTTCGGGGCTGACGGTCCAGCGCCACATGTCTTCTTCCGGCTCCCAGTACGGGTCTTCCAGGCCGCCGCCTTCGTAGGAAATGTGCAGCAGGTTGGCGTCCATCGAATACGGCGACTTCTTGCCCGCCTTGTTGAAGTCGATGGGAATGTTGTGCTGCGCGGCATAGTTCATCAGCGATTCGCGGGAATTCAGGTCCCACTCGCGCCACGGCGCAATCACCTTGATGCCCGGGGTCAGCGCATACGCGCCCAGTTCGAAGCGGACCTGGTCGTTGCCCTTGCCGGTCGCGCCGTGGGAAATGGCGTCACCGCCCACTTCCTTGGCGATTTCCACCAGACGCTTGGCGATCAGCGGACGGGCGATGGAGGTGCCCAGCAGGTATTCGCCTTCGTAAACGGCGTTGGCGCGGAACATCGGGTAGACGAAATCGCGCACGAACTCTTCACGCAGGTCGTCAATGAAGATCTGCTTGACGCCCATGGCCTCGGCCTTGGCGCGCGCGGGCTCCAGCTCCTCACCCTGGCCGATGTCGGCGGTGAAGGTCACGACTTCGCAACCGTAGGTTTCCTGGAGCCAGCGGAGAATGATGGAGGTATCAAGACCGCCCGAGTAGGCCAGCACGACCTTCTTGATCTGGGACATGGAATCA
>DASUIM010000011.1:0-16195 GCA_036279775.1 Fluviicoccus sp.
TTGGTGACGCCGGGACGGTTCTGGCGCTTGGTCAGGTTCAGCGTCAGCGTCGCCTTGGTGACATCGTTGCCGCCATTGCCCATGAACGGATCGCTGCCGGTGGCGCCCGCGCCGATGGCGGTATAGACCAGCTTGACGTGCGGGTGCTTGCCGACGATGGCCCGCGCCTGTTCCGCCGTGTCCAGCGTTTCCTTCAACGTACTGCCGGGCGGCAGCGTCAGCATCACCTGCGTGGTGTTGAGGTCGTCGGGCGGAATGAAGCCGGTGGGCAGGTATTTGGTCAGCGCGAACGAGCCGAAGAAGAACACCGCCGTCGCCAGCAGCGTCAGCAGGCGGTGGCGCAGGCACCACGCCGCCCACTTGCCGTAGACGGTCAGCCAGCGCGGTTCGTGGTGCTCCTGCTTCGGGGCCTTCAGGATGTAGGCGGCCATCATCGGTGTCAGCATCCGCGCTACCACCAGCGAGAAGAAGACGGCGATGGCGGCGGTCCAGCCGAACTGCACGAAGAACTTGCCGGGTACGCCCGCCATGAAGGCGGTGGGCAGGAACACGGCGATCAGGGTGAAGGTGGTGGCGATCACCGCCATGCCGATTTCATCGGCCGCTTCCATGGCCGCCTGATACGGCGTCTTGCCCATGCGCAGGTGGCGGATGATGTTTTCAATCTCGACGATGGCGTCGTCCACCAGCACCCCGACCACCAGCGACAGGCTGAGCAGGGTGACGATGTTGATCGAGAAATCAAAGACATAGTGCATGACCGCGAAGGCGGGAATCACCGACATCGGCAGCGCCGTGGCCGCGACCAGCGTCGCCCGCCAGTCGCGCAGGAACAGCAGCACCACCAGCACCGCCAGCGCCGCGCCTTCATAGAGCAGCATCATCGAGCCGTGGTAGTTCTGCTCCACCGGTTCCACAAAATTGAAGGCTTCGGTAATGGTCAGGTCGGGATGGGCGGCGCGGATGCGGTCCAGTTCGGCGCGGACGCCGTTCTGCACATCCACTTCACCCGAGCGCAGCGAGCGCACGATTTCAAAACCGACGACCGGCTTGCCGTCGAGCAGCGCGGCGCTGCGTTTTTCGGTGACGGTGTCGCTGACGGTGGCGACCTGGTCGAGACGGATGCGGCGGCCGTCGGCCAGCGGAATTTCCATCGCCGCCAGTTCTTCCGCCGACTGCACGGTGGCGAGCGTGCGCACCGATTGCTCCAGCCCGCCGATATCGGTCTTGCCGCCGGAGGCCTCCTGCTGCACCTGCCGCAATTGCCGGGAGATGTCGGCGGCGGTGGCGTTCAGCGCCAGCAGCCGGGCCGGGTCCAGTTCCACGCGCACTTCGCGGGTGACGCCGCCGACCCGTGATACCGAGCCGACGCCGCGCACGCTGAGCAGCGCCTTGCTGACATCGTGGTCGACAAACCAGGACAGCGCTTCCTCGTCCATGCGGGCGGAGCCGATGGTGTAGGTCAGCACCGGCGTCCCGGCCAGATTCATCTTGCTGATCACCGGGTCGCGCAGCTCGCCCGGCAGGTCGGCGCGGATGCGGGATACGGCGTCGCGCACGTCATCGACGGCTTCCTGCGTCGGTTTTTCCAGCCGGAATTCGACGGTGACGGTAGCGGCGCCGTTCTGGGTCTTGGTGTAGATATGCTTCACCCCTTGCAGGGTGGCTACGGAATTCTCGATCTTGCGCGCCACTTCGGTTTCCAGCTGCGCGGGCGAGGCGCCGGGCAGGGATGCGGTGACGGAAACCGTCGGCAGGTCGATGTCGGGGAAGTTCTGCACCTTCATGCGCTGGAAGCCCATCACGCCGAGGATGGTCAGCATGAGGAACAGCAGCACCGACGGTGTCGGGTTGCGGATGGACCAGGAGGAAACGTTCATGCGCGGCTCCTGTCAGCGTTTCGCGGCGTCAACGACCCGCACCAGATCGCCGTCGGCGAGAAATCCCGCCCCGGCGGCCACGAAGCGGGCGGTGGCGTCGAGGGCGCTGGTGATCTCGATGCGGTCACCCAGACGGCGGCCGACCGTGACCTTCAGCTGGCGCACCTTGTTGTCCGGCTGCACCTGGAAGATATAGCTGTAGCCGTCGCGCAGCAGCACGGCGGTTTGCGGCAGGGTGAAGCCGGTCTTGCCGCCCAGGGCGAACTCGCCGCGGGCGAACATGCCGGCTTTCGCCGCGCCGGATTTCGGCAGGTCGACATAGACCAGACCGTTGCGGGTGGCGGTGTCAACGGTCGGGGCGACCATGCGCACCCGGCCTTCCAGCACGCTGCCGCCCGCCGGGGTCACGCGCACGGCCTGGCCGGGACGGATACCGGCCAGCTCGGCGGCGGCGACTTCGGCCCGCCATTCCAGCCGTCCCTGACGGATCAGCCGGAACAGTTCCTGCCCGGCGGGCGTCACCGCCCCGACGGTGGCGTTGCGTGCGGAAATGACGCCGTCATCCGGGGCTTTGACCTGTGTCTGGTTCAGGCGGATCTGCAAGGCATTGACGGCGGCCTTCTGTACATCCAGCCGCGCTTTGGCGGTTTTTTCAGCGGTGAGGTACTGGGTGATCTGCTGCGCGCTGATTGCGCCGTTGCTTTGCAGGTCGCGGGCGCGCTGGGCGTCGGCGGAGGCGGCGGCAAGGTTGGCCTCGGCTTCGGCGACGGCGGCCTTGCCCTGCAGCAGCTCGGCTTGCGCCATGTCGGCGGCGAATACCGCCAGCACCTGGCCTTTCTTTACCGTGTCGCCGACATTGACCTTGACCTCGGCCAGCCGGTAGCCCTGCGCCTCGTTGCCGATGCTGGCTTCCTGCCAGGCCGCGATGCTGCCGTTGGCGGCAACGGCGAGCGGAATGTCCATGCGCTGCGGCTGGACAACCGTCACTGTCAGTGAGGGCTTGGGGGCGAAGGCGGCGGCGGGCTTGTCGGCGGCATGGGCTGCCGGGACCAGCAGCGCGGCGGCCATCAGCGGCAGGGCGGCAAGACGGGTCTTCATGATCGGGGTTTTCCGTGGAAGTGGAAGGAGGATGCGGGTGTGATTCAGGGCTTTCATGGCCGGTCTCCGGCGCGGCGGGCCTGTTCCGCCTCAATCATCGCCAGCGCAAACATCACCAGCCGGTCGGACCAGCGGTCGACCGCGTCGGGCGAGGCGTTCAGGCCGGGAGCCAGCTGGTCGGTAATATCGTGTCCGACATGCATGTGCACACCCAGTCCGGCCAGGCACACGGCCAGCCGTTGCAGGTCGTCATCGGCCCCGGCCAGTTTGAAATGCCGGCAGAGCAGGGCCAGCAGCGCTTCATGCAGTGGCCGGATCCCCTGATCGATTTCCTCTTCCCACAGGCCCGTGGGTTCCAGCATTTCACGATAGTGCAGCTTCATGCACAGTCGCACCCGGTCGCCCTGGCGCAGCGGTTCCAGAAACCCGGCATAGAAGCCGCGCAGGGCTTCGGCCAGGGGCAGCGCGGGGTTGGCAAAGCGGGTCGGGTCTTCCTGCATGGCTGCCTTGGGTTCGAAAAAGACAGCGCGGTACAGGCCCAGCTTGTCACCGAAGTAATAACTGATGGCGGCGACATTGACGTTGGCGGCTTCGGCCAGCTCGCGGGTGGAGGTTTGCTTGAAGCCCTGATGGGCAAACAGGCGCAAGCCAGCCTGCAACAGGCGCTCGCGCGATTCTTCACCGTCCGAGCGCGTCGGGCGGTGCGGGGCATGGTTTTCGAGAGGGACGGTGGTCATGGATCACCCGGCAAGTTAAACAAACGATTGTTTAGCATGCCGGAGAAAAACTGTAAATCAAACAAATGTTCAATTTGCGGGGGAGGCGGCCAGCGGCAGCCGCACGCCCAGGGTCAGGCCGCAGCGGTGGAAATGGATTTCCGGTTGGTAGACAGCGGTGCCGTTCGCGACGCCGTTCACCATCACCGGGACCGGGGCGCTGGGATCCAGCCGGAGGTCGCGGCAGGTTGCCTGCAGCAGCCATTGCCGCTGTTGCGCGGATTTCCAGACGTAGGCGGCGCCGGCCTCCCAGCCGGTGCCCGTTTCCAGCGTCAGTGACATGTCGTCAGCGCCGGTGTGGGAATAGACATCGACAGTGGATTTCATCGGTTCCAGCCGTCCGCCCCACAGCGTCAGGCTGCGGCGGCCGTTTTGCCAGATATCGGCGGTCAAGCCCAGACCAAGGCTGAGGCGCTGGTAGAATTCGGTGGCTCCGGCCACGGCGCCCTTGTTGTTGAGGTAGCGGTAGTCGGCGGCGAATTCCATGCGGCCGTAAGCGCGCAGCCGCCGCTGCGACGGCCATTCCGCGCCGACGCCGACTTCAGGCAGCAGGTGGTAGCCGTCAGTGGTGTGCGGCGCGCCGTTCTGGGTCTGGCCGTCATAGTGGATCACGCCGCCCGCCAGGCCGCCATCCAGCCGGAAGATGATCCGCTCGCCGCGCTCCTGCCAGTGCAGGCGCACGCCGGGCAACAGGCCATCCTCGCGCACCAGCCGCGCGCCATTGCCGCCGAACTCTTTCAGGGTGTAGTACTCCGCGCCCCCGCTCAGGTCATAGCGCTGTTCATCGGCCAGCGCGACCGGGCAGCCCAGCGGCAGGCAAAGCAAGGGCAGCAGGTGAGGGCGCATGGCGGATTTCCCCGTGACAGCAACAATGGACGCGCCGATGGTAGCAGAATCGGCCGATCAGAAGCGCAGGCCCGCACTGAGATAGACGCTGCGTCCCGCCTGCGGCAGCAGGGAGTTGTAATAACCGGCGGCGCGCTGCGAGGTATCGGTCCCGGCGTCGGCGGCGGCGATGCCGGGGGTTTCATAGGCGGTATCGCCCAAGTTGTTGACGGTCAGCGCCACACGGTAGTCAGCCCGCCGGTATTCCAGATTGAGATCGGCGGTGACATACGGATCCAGCGTCTCCCCCTGTGCCCGCAACGGGTTGCCGGAATACAGGTCCCGTCGGCCGACATAGCGTCCGCGCAGGTGCAGGTTCCAGCGCTCGGCCAGCGGCAGCTCCACGCCCAGTTGCAGCTTGTGGCGGGCAATGTCGCCGATATCCGCTTCGCCCGCCACCCACGTTCCGGCGGCGGGATTGAAATGCTCCTCGTCCCGGGCCTGCGTCCAGGTGTAATAGAGGTAACCGGCCCAGTGACGGCCCAGCCAGTCGCGCTCGAAACGCCCCCGGTATTCCGCGCCGCGCACCTGCCGTCCGGCGGCGTTGACGGCATCCTCGCGGATGGCGTTTTCGTAGCGGGCCTCGAACAGCGACAGCTCGTGCAGCCAGTCGCGGCGGGAGTGCATCAGCACCAGCTCGGTGTTGGCGGCCTTTTCCGGGCGCAGGCCGGGATTGGCGTTGCGGCCGTTCCAGCCGCCGTAGACCTGGATGGTCGGCGGTTCCTGCCAGGCCTTGCCGTACAGCAGCTTGACCGTGGTGGCGGGTGAAAAGTCGCGGCCGAGCGACAGCCGGGGCGTGGCGTGGGTGCCGTAGACGCTGTGGTGGTCCAGCAGCAGCCCCAGTCCGGCGCGCCAGTCGTCATGGCTCCAGACGCCTTGCAGGTGGGCGTTGCGGTTGGTGACATAGACTTGGTTGTCCGCGGACATGGCGGCGGGCACCGCCGGGGAGTCCGGAATGGCGGCCGCCGAACTGTGCACCACCCACGGCCCGAAGCCCTCGGGCCCGGCCGCGCTGATGCCGGGATCATCCGGGCACCAGGCTTGCGGCTCCCAATAACCGCAGATGGAGTAGGCCTTGGCCAGTTCCCGCCGCTCCACCTTCCAGCCGCCCAGCCAGCGCCAGTCGCCGGCGGTCGGCAGGTCCAGCTTCTGTTCCAGCGACCAGGCGCGGCTGCGGCTGTTCCAGTGTGAGTCCGACACATAGGAAAAGGCGGACTGGCCGGGATTCCAGTCCGGTTCCGCCTCCGCCCAGTCGCCCCATTCCCGGCTCTGGCGCAGCGTCAGGCGCGTGGTCAGCGCGCCGTCGCGGAACAGCGGGTCATGACGTTCCAGATAAAGATGTGCGCGTTCGCGGCTCCACGGCACGTTCACCTGCGCGTGGTCGGTGGCGTATTCCTGGCCGTAGCCTTCCGTGGCCCGCCACCAGAACAGGCCCGCTTTCCAGTCGCGCCACTCCAGATTGATCAACGCGCTGCTGTCCGCCGCCGGATCGTAATAGCTGCCCAGTTTCCGGCCGTTATGGCTCAGCGCCAGCACCGGCCCCCAGGCCTGGCGGTCGGCCAGCCAGTCGGCCGAGACAAAACCCTTTCGGCCTTTCAAGTCATCCAGACCGGGGTCGTCGCTGCGGAACAGCCGCGCCCCGGCGGCCAGCTTCAGCTCGCCGAACGCCTGCCGGTAATCGCCCTCGGCGGTGCGGGTGTTGAAACTGCCGCCGCGAACCTGCCATTCGCCTTCGGCCTGGCCGGACGCGGCCGCCGCCGGTCGGGTAATCAGGTTGATCACGCCGGCGAAGGCGTTGGCGCCGTAGACGGCGCTGGCCGGACCGTAAAGGATTTCGATGCGGTCCAGCATCTGCAACGGATATTGCCGCGACAGGTCGGGCGCCTGGCTCCACAATTCATTGTTGACCACACCGTCCACCAGCAGCAGCGTGCGCTGGCCGAAGGGGCTGCGGTAGCCGCGCTGCCAGGCGGCGGCGTAGTTGGTGCCGCCCGCGACAGTGACATCAAAGCCGGGCACATCCTGCAGCACTTCCACCAGTGAGTCATAGCCGCGGCGGCGGATCTCGTCGGCGGTAATGACAATCATCGCGGCCGGGGCGTGGCGCAGCGACTCCGGCACGCCGGAGGCCGAGGAAACGGTCAGGTTTTGCAATTCGTCCAGATCCATGGAGAGCAAGCGGTCGAGACGGCTTTCGGCGGCGGTCCCGGCGGCCGCGGCCGCGGCATTCATGGCCAGGGCGGTCAGCAGCAGAGTCAGTGACGGGCGTATTGCAGGCATGCCGCAAATCCGTTAAGAAATTGTTGGTATGCCTCCAAGCATAGACGGTTTGCCGGAAGAGGGTATTGATAGATCACGAAGGGCGGCTGCGCGCATTCCGCTGACTTTCGTCTTTGCCTGACCGGCGCTCTCAGGCAGAATACGCCGCACATTCAGATTGCATATCCCGGAGAGACGCCATGGGCGCACAGTGGAAAGCCAAGCACAAAGAAGCCGCCGCCAATGCCAAGGGCCGCATTTTCGGCAAGCTGTCGAAGGAAATCATGGTCGCCGCGCGCGGCGGCGCCGACCCCGCCATGAACGCCAAGCTGCGCATGGTGGTGGAACAGGCGAAGAAGGCGTCGATGCCGCGCGACACGCTGGAGCGGGCCATCAAGAAGGGCGCGGGCCTGACCGGGGAAACCGTGCATTTCGAGCGGTTGACCTACGAAGGCTTCACCCCGCACCGCGTCCCGGTCATCGTGGAATGCCTGACCGACAACATCAACCGCACCGTGTCTGAAATCCGAGTGCTGTTCCGCAAGGGCCAGCTGGGCGTGTCCGGTTCGGTGGCCTGGGATTTTGACCATGTCGGCATGATCGAAGCCGTGCCGAAGACCCCGGACGCCGATCCGGAACTGGCCGCCATCGAGGCCGGGGCGCAGGAATTCGAGCCGGGCGAGGAAGACGGTGAAACGCTGTTCATTACCGAAGTCGCCGATCTGGATGCCGTCAGCCACGCGCTGCCGGAATTCGGCTTCACCGTGCATTCCGCCAAGCTGGGTTATCGCCCGAAGAATCCGGTAACCAGTCTCAGCGATGCCGAACGCGAGGAGGTGGAAGCCTTCCTTGACGCCATTGACGGCCACGACGACGTGCAGAACGTCTACGTGGGTCTGGGTTGAGCAGGCGGGGGCGCCCGAGCGGCGCCCCGTTAATTTTTTGATTCGTCCCGTTCCCAAGCGCGGTCTTAGCGGCAATACTCAGGAGACAAAACAATAACCGCCCGTTCAGGGCGCGCCGTCAGGATGCCGGCTTGCGGCCGCATCCGGGGAGTCAGTTGCCCATGCGGATCCGTGTCTTTCTGCTGTCCTGCCTGCTGGCGGGGCCCGCCCTCGCCGCCGAATCCGGTCTGGACCGGCTGCTCAGCCTGAGTCTGGACGAATTGTCCGCCCTGCCGGTTTCCACCCCCGCCCGCACCACGCAAAGCTGGAAAGATGTCCACGGCACACTGTATGTGGTCACCGCCAAGGACATTCACGACCGCGGCTACCGCCATCTGGCCGACCTGCTGCGCGACCTGCCGTCGGTGGACATGCAGGGGCCGTACAACACTTCCAGCCGCCTGACGGTGCGCGGCGTCACCGGCAATACCAAGATGCTGGTGTTGCAGGACGGCGTGCGCATCGGCGCGCCCGCCGGCGAGCTGGTGCCGGTCAGCATCAACTTCCCGCTGTACATGGCGCGGCAGGTGGAGGTGATGCTGACCCCCGGCTCGGCGCTGTACGGGGCCGACGCGGTGTCGGGCGTCATCAACATCATTACCCGCGACCCCGGCAGCCAGGTCGGGCAAAAACAGACGCTGGTCTATGAGGGCAGCGAAAGCAGCTACCAGCATGGCCACCTGCTGGTCAACGGCCGGGTGGGCGAGAGGGCGCTGACCGCCGGGGCGCATACCGAATCCTTCAACAACCGCCGCGTCGCCGAGGAGTATCCCGAGATCTACCGGCTCGGCGATCTCAAGGATGCATCCGGCAACGTGGTGATTCCGGCGGCGGCCCGCAACGCCTTCCAGAGCGCGGCGGAAAGCACCAGCGTCTGGGCGCGGATGCAGTTGCTGCCGGTGCTGGAGGCGGGTGCGGAGTACCGGGCGGTGCGCTATCCCAACGACGCCACCACCCGGCCGGAATTCGTCAATTACGGCGGCGTCTGGGGCGAGCACATGTTCAACGCCCATGCCCGTTACCGTGACAGTTGGCGCAACGGCTGGGACACCAACACTTTGCTCGGCTGGAGCACCTGGCGGCTGGATACCGACAGTCATTTCGACAACCTGTTCAGCAATTACCAGACCGGCTACAAGTATGCGGAAAGCAGCAAGCTGCAGCTGGACAGCCAGTGGGGTTACGCGTGGTCGGACAGCCACAGCCTGACGGCAGGGCTGGTGGCGGAGCACGTGCAGGCCATTCCGCGCAGCACCGACCTCAGCCAGCCCTACGATCCCTCACGCTCGCCGCAGGACCAGCCGCTGTATTACCCCGGCACCAACAACACGCTGCCGGTGCAGCTGTTCCGGGTGGAACAGGACAACTACGCCGTCTTTGCCCAGGACCAGCGCCGCTGGGGCGAACGCTGGTCCAGCCAGCTGGGCGGCCGTTATGACCGCAACTCCGATTACGGCGGCCGCTTCAGCCCCTTTCTCGGCCTGCGTTTTGAGCGCGACAGCCGCCTGTCCTTCGGGCTGGCGCTGAGCCAGGCCTATCTGGCGCCATCGCCGTCCTACAGCTACGAGCACTTCGGCAGTTTTACCGGCGTGCAGGACGGGCAGGGGCGCTACCTCGCCAACAGTTTCCGCATTCCCAATCCCGGCCTGCAGCCCGAGGAAATCCGCGCCGCCGAGCTGCGCGTCGACTGGAAGCCCGCCGCCAACCGTCACCTGTCGCTGACGGTCTACCATTCCCGCCTCGACAACCTGATCCTCTACGCCGCCACCGATCCGGTGCCGGACAGCGACTTCATTCCCGGCGGCTTCATCCTCAGCACCAACCGCAATGTCAATCTGGGGGATTCCGTGGCCACCGGCGCGGAAGTGTCCGGCGCGCTGCGTTTCCCGCGCGCCAGCGGTTCCTGGGAAGTGTGGGGGGCGGGCAGTTATACCGACGGGCGGCTGAGCGGCCCCGGCGGCGATGAGCCGTTGCCCTATACCGCGCCCGTCAAGCTGAAAGCGGGCGGCACCTGGCGCTCGGTGCGCGGCTGGTTCGTCTCGCCGTCCTGCTACCTCAGCGACCGCGACCGGGTGCCGACCTCGGCCAGCAAGACCGAATCGCTGGAAACGCCGGGTTACGGCGTGATGAACCTGTACGCGGGCTGGGATGACTGGTGGCCGGGTGTCAGCCTGTTGCTGCGGGTGGAAAACCTGGGAGACCGGCGTTACTACCATGCGGGCGGCACGTCGAAGCAGTCGCTGATCCGCCTGCCGCAACCGGGACGCACGCTGACGCTGGGGGCGGAAATCCGGTTCTAGCGCGGCGGCATCCATTTGTGCAGCACGCGCTGCAATTCCTGCAATTCCACGGGTTTTGCCAGATAGTCGTCCATGCCCGCCAGCAGGCAGCGTTCGCTTTCGCCGCGCAGGGCGTTGGCGGTGAAGGCGATGATCGGCACATGGGCACCGCTCTCCCGTTCCTCGCTGCGGATGGCGGCGGTCAGCGCGAAGCCGTCCATGTCCGGCATGTGGCAGTCGCTCAGTACCAGGGCGATGCGGTGTTCCCGCCATTTTTCCAGCGCCTCGCGGCCGTTGGCGGTCAGCAGGCTGGTGTAACCCAGATGCGACAATTGCCGCGAGATCACCATCTGGTTGACCGGATTGTCCTCGGCGACCAGGATCAGTTGTCCGGCGGCTTCCGCCTCCTCGATACTGGGGGCTTTCGTCGGCGCGGGCAGGGCGGCCTTGCCGGACAGGCCCAGCGGTTGCGGGCTTTCCCGGCCGCAGGCCATCAGCAGCGCCAGTCGCAGGTCTTCGCGCCGCAAGGGGGAAATCCACAGACGGATCATGTGGGCGGGCAGGCTGGAGGCGGCGCTGCCCTTGTCCTGGCGGCGGGTCAGCAAAACGGCGGGCAGGTGCGCCAGCGCCGGGGAGGGCTGCGGCCAGGCCGGTCCCAGCAGCAGCACCGGCTGCAGGCCCGCCGCCAGGGTTTCCGCCTCTTCCAGCGACGCCGCCAGTTTCAGGTCGGCGCGCCAGTATTCCAGATAGCGCACGGCCGTGCCGCGCAACTCGTCGTCGGTGATCACGGCAATCACCGGCACACCCTGCAGGGACGGCTGGTCGAAGACCGGCTGGCGCGGCGCCAGCGGCAACCCCAGCCGCACGCGGAAACTGCTGCCTTCGCCGGGGCGGCTGGTGACCTGGATGCGGCCGCCCATCAGGTCGACCAGACGCTTGCAGATCGACAGCCCCAGCCCGGTGCCGCCGTAATGGCGCGAGGTGGAGCTGTCGGCCTGGGTAAAGGGGGTGAACAGCCGGTCGACGGCGTCCTGCGGCATGCCGATGCCGTCGTCCTCGATGAACAGGTCGATGGTGGCGCGGTCCTGTTCCACCAGCACCGCCTCGGCGTGCAGCTTGACCAGCCCGCGCTTGCGGCCGGTGGCCTCGGTGAACTTGATGGCGTTGCCGCACAGGTTGAACAGCACCTGCCGCAGCCGTACCGGGTCGCCGATGAGACGGTCGGGAATGGCCGGATCGACGCGGCAGCTGAACGCCAGGTGCTTGCGCGTCACATTCGGCATCAGTGTTTCCGCCACGCCTTCCACCACATCCATCAGTGAGAACGCCACCCGCTCCAGCTCCAGCCGCCCGGCCTCGATCTTCGAGAAGTCGAGAATGTCGTCGATCAGGTTGAGCAGCACGAAGGAGGAATCGCGCACGGTGTCCAGCATCTTGTGCTGGTCGCTGTCGAGCAGGGTTTCCTTCAGCAGGTCGAGCATGCCGATCACCCCGTTCATCGGCGTGCGGATCTCGTGGCTCATCATCGCCAGGAACAGGCTTTTCGCTTCGTTGGCGGCCTCGGCCAGTTCCTTGGCCTGACGCAGTTCGGTGTTGAGGATTTCCAGCGCCACGGTGCGCTCGTTGACCCGCTCCTCCAGCACCTGGTTCAGGTGGCGGATCGAGGCTTCAGCCTCGGACAGGTGGCGTACCTTGTCGAGCAGGGCGGAAGTGGCGCGCTGGTAGTCGTCCTGCAGGCGCTCCAGGTCGCGCTCGCGCCGCGCCAGGCTGCGTTCCAGGTCGCCGGTGCGGTCCTGGACATCGCACAGCCGGGTGAGCGTGGTCAGCAATGGCGTGACGATGTGGGTCAGCTGCGGCCAGGCCTGTGCCGGGACGTGCATGATCCAGAACGAAGCGCCCACCGCCGACAACTCGCAGCCTTCGCCGGGCACCACCAGAATGCCCTTGACCTGGTCCAGCCGGTCTTCCACCCGTTGCAGGTAGGTTTGCGGCGTGTCGGTGACCAGGGCGAAGACACTGGTCAGCAATTGCTTGCGGCCGGGATCGCCGGCGGTAAAGCCGGGCGGCGGCGGGTCGAAGGTGCTGAGAAAGAGGGTGTTCATGAGCCAATCAGCAGCAGCACATAGGTCATGTTGTGGAACAGGTTGGCGCTGTAGCCCCGGCCCTGGCGCAAGGGCGCGATTTCCCCCAGCGAGGGGAAGCCCGCCAGCGGCAGGCCGGGCAGGCGGCGGTTGACGGCCTTGATTTCCTGATGCACGGCCGCGCCCAGCAGCGACTTGCGCCCGGCGCAGCTGACTATCAGCGCCGCCGCCGGTTGCCACTCCCCGACGGCTGCGGCTTCAGCGGCGATGCGGTCCACCTCGCGCACGATCTGCTCGGGATTGGCCATGCACACCTGCACCTGCTGTCCCGGCCGGATGCCGCCATACAGATGCAGGCTCTGTTTCGACTGGCCGATGTCCTGGGCAATGGCGCGCAGCCGCTTCAGGGGCCGGGGGCCGCTGTCGATCACTGTCAGCGAGGTAATGCCGCGATCGCTGCGCAGCACCGGCTTGCCGGTCTCGCGCTCGATGAACTGCATGGCGGGAATGCCGCTGATGGTGTCGATGCGGGTGCCGGCCGCTGCCTCGACCGTGCCGGGCTGGCCGACCGGGCTGATGGTGTTCTCGACATGGATGCTGAACCGGATCGGGCCGTGCGCGCCCAGCGCCACGACGCAGTCGGTCAGCACCTCGCCGTTGGCGTACAGCGCGCACTGGCGCCATTGCTGGTCGTCGGCCGCGAAACCGCCAATCACCGGAAAGTCCACCTCGTGCTCCAGCACCGATTCCACCAGCGAGGCGTCGGCATGGAAGTCGGAGACCAGGAAGGCGAGGGCGGCGCCCTGTTGCGCCCGCATGGCCTCGCGGGTGGCGGCCAGCGGATCGGCGGTGACGCGGCGGCCGACGGACAGTTGCCAGCGCACCGCGCCGCCGCTGTTCAGGCCCAGCGCCGATGCACCGAATTCGCTGCAGCCGTCGGGAGTATAAAGACCGTCGCCGCTGTTGCCGATGATCAGGCAACCGGGCAGCTCCAGCGCATCGCGCAGGCCTTCCAGCAGCAGCGGGCCGTTGGCCAGGTCAATGGTGGAAAACAGGAACACCACTTCCGGCTGCAGGGCTTTCAGCGCGTCGCCCAAGTCCGCCCCGGCCCGATAGGGATCGGGAATCTGGGTGGCGGCGGACAAGGCTTTCATCGGTTCATACTCCGTCATGAGACCGGCAGCAAGCTGCGGGGGAATCGTCTCAGCTTACTCTGTAGCATGGGTCCCGGCAACTTGCCACCCGCCGGGGAATTGTGTCTTGCCGAATGTGACCGGGTTAGCGAATTTCAGCCCTGAAAATCACCGTACGTCCATTGCAGCACCGACAGCGCCGCCACCGGCGCGGTCTCGGTGCGGAACACCCGCGCGCCCAGCCGCCAGTTGCGGAAACCGGCGCGGTTGGCGGCGGCAATCTCGGCGGCGGACAGCCCGCCTTCCGGCCCCACCAGCAGCGCCACCGAGGCCGGACGCTCCGCCGCCAGCGTTACCGGCTCCACGCCGGGAGCCAGCACGAAGCGCGCGGCGGCATCGGCGCCGGCCAGCCAGTCGGCCAGCGGCTGCGGGGCATGCACTACCGGCACCCGGTTCAGCCCGCATTGCTCGCAGGCGCTGATCACCACCCGTTGCCAGTGGCCCAGTTTCTTGTCCTGGCGCTCTTCGCCCAGCCGCACCTCACAACGTTCGCTGAACAGCGGTGTTACGGCGGCGACCCCCAGTTCCGTGGCTTTTTGCAGGGCCCAGTCGAAGCGGTCGCCCTTGGAAATCACCAGCCCCAGATGTACCGGCAGCGGCGAGGCGCGGTCATCCGGTTCGAAGCTTTCCAGGGTCACACCGGCCGATTTCTTGTCGACGCGGCTGAGCATGCCGTGATATTCGCCACCTTCGCCGTTGAAGAGACGCACGCGGTCGCCGGTGCGGGCGCGCAGCACCTTGATGAAGTGATGGGCCGCGTCTTCGGGCAGGTCGATCTCGACACCGGTGGTCAGGGGGATGGGCGTGTAAAGGCGAGTCATTATTTGATCGTCTGCATGAGTAGAGGGAGCATTGCCTCGGTTTCGTATTGCCGCTTTTTGCGTCAGGTGCTAAAAGTATGACGGCTCAACAATAACCATACAGGGAATATTACTATGCGTACCGCCGCCCCGACACCTGCAAACGTCCCGACTTCCGCCCTTTCCACTGCGCTGACCGGCAAGAAACTTCCGCTTCGCAAGGAACTGATGGATGATGCGGACCCATCCGCTTCGCCGGAACATGCTGTCCAGCCGCTAGCGGACGGCGCGGTGGTCACCGACACCGGCATTGTGGTGGCGGATGCGGGCGGGGTTGCCGGTGCCGTGGTGGATGGCGGCGGAGCGGGCGTTGGGGGTGCGGCTGGAGCCGCCGGTGCGGCGGGTGGCGCGGGGGCGGCCGGTGGATTGCTGGCCGGTCTTGGGGCCTACGGCTGGATCGGTCTGGTTTATATCCCGGTATGGGGCGCGGCGGTGGATCATGTCCGTACCGCCGGCGCCGGGAATGACCAGGTGTCGCCGGTCGCCCAGAATCTGCAGTTGAGCATGTCGGAAGATCAGGCGGGAATGGAGGGGCAGTTGATCGCCAGCGACGGGGATCATGACAGCCTTAGCTATCGACTGGTCGGTACGGCCCCTGCCGGGTTGGTGCTGAACGCGGATGGCACTTTCCGCGTGGATGTACAGCCCTCCGATCAGGCGCTGGATGCCGGGGAGAGCCGTCAGTTCACCTTCTCGTTTGTGGCCAATGACGGCACGACCGACAGCGCCCCGGCGACGGTGACGGTAACGATCACCGGCGCGAATGATGCGCCGGTCAGCGGCGGCGATGCCTCGGCCTCCGGCACGGAAGATGACGCGGCGATCACGGGCAGCGTCGCGGCGGCGTCGGATGTCGATGTCGAGTCGCTGACTTATGCGCTGGTGGGCTCGGCCCCGGCCGGAGTCACCTTCAACGCTGACGGCACCTTCGCGGTCGCTCCGCTGGCGGCGGATCAGGCACTGGACGACGGCGAGAGCCGCGTCGTGACTTTCCAATATGTGGCGAACGACGGTACGACTAACAGTGCACCGGCGACGGTGACGGTAACCATCAACGGCGTCAATGATGCGCCGGTGGCCGCCGCTGGTTCGGCAACAGGCACGGAGGATGATGCGACGATCTCCGGCAGCGTTCCGGCAGCGTCGGATATTGATGTCGAAGCGCTGACCTATGCCTTGGTCGGTACAGCTCCCGAAGGCGTGATCTTTAATGCGGACGGTACCTTCTCGGTGACGCCGCTGGCATCGGATCAGGGCCTAGACGACGGCGAAAGCCGCGTAGTGACCTTCCAGTATGTGGCCAATGACGGCACGACCGACAGCGCCCCGGCGACGGTGACGGTGACGATCACCGGCGCGAATGATGCGCCGGTGAGCGGCGGCGATGCCTCGGCCTCCGGTACGGAAGATGACGCGGCGATCACGGGCAGCGTCGCGGCGGCGTCGGATGTCGATGTCGAGTCGCTGACTTATGCGCTGGTGGGCTCGGCCCCGGCCGGAGTCACCTTCAACCCTGACGGCACCTTCGCGGTCGCTCCGCTGGCGGCGGATCAGGCACTGGACGACGGCGAAAGCCGCGTCGTGACTTTCCAATATGTGGCGAACGACGGTACGACTAACAGTGCACCGGCCACCGTCACGGTAACCATCAACGGCGTCAATGATGCGCCGGTGGCCGCCGCTGGTTCGGCAACAGGCACGGAGGATGATGCGACGATCTCCGGCAGCGTTCCGGCGGCCTCGGATGTTGATGTCGAAGCGCTGACCTATGCCTTGGTGGGTGTCGCGCCGGAAGGCGTGACCTTCAACGCCGACGGCACTTTCTCGGTGACGCCGCTGGCGTCGGATCAGGGGCTGGACGACGGCGAAAGCCGCGTCGTGACCTTCCAGTATGTGGCGAACGACGGCACGACCGACAGCGCCCCGGCGACGGTGACGGT
>DASUIM010000012.1:0-2514 GCA_036279775.1 Fluviicoccus sp.
TGTTATAAGCCCTCATTTATTTTTTGCCTTATGCGTTGAGCCCCATACCCCAGAACCCGTTCTCTCCGGGAGCGGTCACAGGCAGGACGCACCATTGCTGACTTATACTGGATAACAATCAAAACATCAATCAGTTAAGGCCCCCAACTCAACAGAGTGTGAAGGAGTTGGCCGCGATTCATCCTCCTGCCCTTCATAGCGATTCATCAACTCGGGCAGCTTGTCGCGGGCCTCCCCTTTCAGGTAAGGCGCTTCCAGGCAAATGATCTGGAAAATTCCCCGCCGCAGGTGCTGGCGGGTCAAGGCAACCTCGTCACCGAAAAAGCCGCTGCTGGTGACAAACGAGGCCCAACTGGTGGTGATGATCCAGATATTGACGATCAGCCCCCTCACCTCCTGCTCGCCCGCCGTTACCAGATCAGCTTCCCGCAAACCTGAATACACACGGTAGGCCTGTGCCATGACCTGCCGCGCGAAATCCCGGTAAGCACTGCGCAAGCGCAGGCTTTCCTCCAGCAGATGCCCCAAGTCACGATGCAGGAATCTGTATTCCCACAATTGATTGAAGATGGCCTCCAGATAGCCCATCTTGTCCTCGTAGGTCATGACCCGGTCCGAAGGAACAGACAGCGACCCTAGCATGCTGACCTGATACGCCTGGAATAACGCGTAAATGATGTCTTCCTTGCTGCGAAAATGGTAATAAAGGTTGCCGGGACTGATGTTAAGCGCCGCCGCAATGTGATTCGTCGTTACATTGCGTTCTCCGTCCTCATTAAAGAGTTCCAGACTTTTCAGCAGAATCCGGTCTTTTGTTTTCAATTTGCACTCCTCGCCCCACCGTTCGGCAGATTTTTCAAGCTTTCATTTGACACATTAGAGCAAATACTCTAAAACAACAACAGTTTTCCATAAAGCAGACTTACCTGCGCTGACTGCCGAGGCCGAATCATGACCGCTAGCGTCTCCCCCCTCCATACTGATCACCCCGAAGTTGTTTCGATGCTGCGGGTATTTGACACCCAGCGGACTTCGTTCCGCCTGCGTCCCGGCACCACCGCCAGCGAACGTCTGGCCATGCTGGACAACCTCCGCGGCGTGCTGGTGAAGTATCAGGATGAACTGTGCCGGGCGATTGCCGCCGATTTCGGTCACCGCTCACATCACGAAACCAAGTTCGCGGAAATCCTGACCTCGCTGGAGAACATCAAGTACTACAGCAAGAACCTGCGCAAATGGATGGAGCCGGAAAAGCGCCATGTACCGGCTACCCACCAGCCCGCCAAGGCTTGGGTGCAGTACCAGCCGCTGGGCGTGGTCGGCATTATCACCCCCTGGAATTACCCGGTCCTGCTGGCCGTCAGCCCGTTGATCTGCGCCCTCGCCGCCGGCAACCGCGCCATGCTGAAGATGTCCAGCTTCACCCCGAAGACTGGCGAAGTGCTGAAGCGCGCCCTGGCTGAAGCCTTCAGCGAAGACCAGGTTGCCGTCATCACCGGCGGCGGCGTGGTTTCCGACGCATTCAGCCGCCTGCCGTTCAACCAAATCACCTTTACCGGCTCCACCAACGTCGGCCGCACCGTCATGGCCGCCGCCGCCGAGAACCTGACGCCGGTCGTGCTGGAGCTGGGCGGCAAGTCCCCCTGCATCATCCACGAATCCTACCCGATGGCGGACGCCGCCCAGCGCATCGCCTTCGGTAAGACCTGGAATGCCGGACAAACCTGCGTTGCGCCGGACTACGTCTTTATTCCGCGCGGCAAAACCGCCGAGTTCGTCGCCGCCATGCGCAAGGCTGTAACCGCCATGTACAGCAGCCTGGTCAGCAACCCGGACTACACCAGCATCATCAATGACAAGCAGTACAAGCGCGTCACTTCCTATATAGAAGACGCCAAGGCCCAAGGCGCGGAGATCTACGAGATCAACCCCGCCGGTGAATCCTTTGCCGGCACGCGCAAGCTGCCGGTGATGCTGGTCGGCAACGTGCGTCCGGACATGCAGATCACCCAGAATGAAATCTTCGGCCCGGTGTTGATGATGATGGAATACGACCGACTGGAAGACGCCATTCATTATATCAGTGAACGTCCGCATCCCCTCGCCTACTACTATTTTGACTACGACGAAAAGCGCGCTGATTTTGTCTTGCGCAATTCCCAGTCCGGTGGATTCTCGGTCAACGACGTCATTTCGCACGTCGCCATTGAAGACCTGCCTTTCGGCGGCGTCGGCCACTCCGGCATGGGCAAGTACCACGGCAAGGAAGGCTTTGCCTCCTTCTCCAACGCCCGCTCGGTACTGGTGAAGCCCAAATTCTGGACACTGCGTTTCCTGGGCGCCCCCTTCAACAAGCCCACGCACAAAATCATCGAAAAAGTGCTTCTGAAATAACAGAGCACTTGCTGTCAGGGGGCCATTTTGGTATAAATGCGCCCCTTGCTGTCTGCCGCTCATGGCGGCGGTTCTGATTGCATTGCGGAGTTTCCTAATGTCTAAAGTTTGCCAAGTTAC
>DASUIM010000013.1:0-3999 GCA_036279775.1 Fluviicoccus sp.
TCGACGGCGCCAGCATGGTCTGGCTGGAAGGCGGCAATCCGCACGGCCAGCCGGTGGTGCTGCTGCACGGTTTCGCCTCCAGCAAGGAAAACTGGCTGCTGCTTCTGCCCTTCCTCTCCAAGCGCTACCACCTGCTGGTGCCCGACCTGCCGGGCTGGGGCGAAAGCCATTTCCGCCATGAAAAATTCTACGGGCTGGACCATCAGGCCGACCGCATCGCCGAATGGGCGAAACAGATATTGCCGGGCAAGGCGCATTTCGTCGGCAGTTCCATGGGCGGCGGCATCGCCGGTCTGGTCGCGGCCCGTCATCCCGAGGTGGTGGCCAGCCTGACGCTGATGAACGCCGCCGGCGTGCGCGGCCAGGGCAGCACCCCCTTCGAACGCGGCCTGCTGATGGGCGAGAACGCGCTGGCCCCCAGCACTTACCCGGAAGTGGTCAAACTGTTCACCACCGTGCTGGAACGCAACAAGACCGCGCTGTCACTGGTGCTGGCTTCGACCATGGGCCAGGAAATGGTGTCGCGCCGCCATGTCAACCGCCATCTGTTCCACCACATGATCGCGCACTCGCTGCAATGCGAGCGGCCGGGGGTGTCCGCCACGACGGTGCCAACGCTAATCCTGTGGGGCGAGGAAGACCAGGTGCTGCATCACAGCTGCGTGGAAAGCTTCAAGCAGCTGATTCCGCACGCCCAGGTGCGCAAGCTGAAGGGCGTGGGACATTTGCCGATGGTGGATGTGCCGGGGGTGACGGCGAAGACGTTGAACCGGTTCTGGCACGGGGTTTGAGCATCAGGGAGCCGGAAGCTCCCGCCACGTCAGCCACAGCCGCAAATCCAGCTCCAGCTGCCCGTAGCCCGGCTGCATGTGCTCGCACAGCTGGTAGAAGGCCTTGTTGTGGTCCTTCTCCTTCAGGTGCGCCAGCTCATGCACCACGATCATCCGCAGGAACTCCGGCGCGGCGTCGCGGAACAGCCCGGCGATGCGGATTTCCTTGCTCGCTTTCAGCTTGCCGCCGTGCGGCCGCGACAGCGCCGTGTGCAGGCCCAGCGCATTCTTGATCACGTCCAGCTTGCTGTCGTACAGCACCTTGTCGATGCGCGGCGCGTTGCGCAGGTGTTGCTGCCTCAATTCGTCCACGTAGGCGTACAGCGCCTTGTCGGTCTGCACGTCATGCCGGGCGGGATACTTGCGTGACAGGTAGTCGCCCAGCTGTTGTGCTTCGATGAGGCCGCGTACCTGCGCCAGCAAGGGCTCGGGATAGCCGCGCAGGTATTTCAGGTCGGTCATGGCTTAATAGGGCTGCTGGCCGATGTAGTTGCCGGGCGGGTTGTACTGGCAGACGAAATAATCGGTGCCGCCGCCGCTGGCCAGGCCGCAGCCGACCTGGGTGCTGTTGCGCCAGATGATCTGGGTGTAATGCCCCACCACGCCGCCGTTGCGGGAATTGCTGCTGGTGCCGTATTCGAAATTGGCCTTCTCGTCACCCCAGGAGGTCACCATCTCATCCAGGCTGTAGGCGTTGGCCGTGCCCGCCCAGATGTTTTCCCCGTAGCGGGAACCGGAATGGCGGAATTTGCCGCTGGACGCCATGTCCTCGGCCCAGGCCTGCGCGCTGGCGGCGACTTCGGCCGACCAGGTCAGCGGCGGCACCGAGACTTCGGCGCGGTATTTGTTGTGGGCGGCGACAATGGTGTCGGGGTCAAGGGAAGCGGCGAAGGCCGGGGCGGCCAGCAGCAGCGCGGCCGCCAGCGCCGGAAGACGGTAAGGCATGGGGAAAACTCCGTTTCGGGGGAAAGCAGGCCTTACGGTAGCACCGCCGCCGGGCGACGTCACCCCGAACGACGTCGGGTTCAGGCCGACGCCCCCTTCACCATCGCCGCCACCAGAAAGCCCAGTTCCGCCACCAGCTCCTGCCGCGACACCCCCAACGACCCGTCCAGCCAGGCAATCTGCAATTCGTGCATGGCCCCGACAATGCCCACCGCCAGCACCCGGTAATTGCGCGGCGGCAGTTTCCCGGCGGCGGCCAGCGACCCCAGGTACGCCTCGATCAACCCGGCAAAGCCGCTGATCACCTGATTGCGCGCCGCTTCCGCGCGCGCACTGACGCCCAGGATCTCCTGGGTGGTGATGCGCGCCCGGCGCGGGTCGTCCAGATGCGCGGCCAGGAACACGTCCAGCGCCGCCTCGAAACGGCGTTCGGCGGGAATCGCCGGATCCAGCATCACCGCCACAACCCGGTTACGGGTATCCGCCAGGATATCTTCAAACAGGGCAATCAGCAGCGCCTCGCGGTCACGGAAATGCTCGTAGAAATGGCGGGTCGTCACCTTGGCGTGGCTGCAAAGCTTCTCCACCGTCGTCGGCAGGTAGCCGTCAGTACCGAACAGTTCCAGCCCGGTGTCCATCAGCCGCTGCCGCCGTTCCGCCGACAACTCCGCCGCCGAACGGCCGCCATAGCCCCGCCGCGCCGTCTTCTTGACCCCGGTCATGGACGATTCCGCCGAATTCGTCATTTTGCCCCCTTGAATCAGGAAAGGTTTCTTGTCTAAAATGATTCTCGCCGAAATCCTGACCAAAATAAAGCGGCAAATTCACCAAGCACGAGGGCTCCCCATGTCACGCCAAAGCATCTTCATCACCGGCGCCGCCGCCGGTATCGGCCAGGCCACCGCCCGGTTGTTCGCCGCCCAGGGCTGGTTCGTCGGCCTGTACGATGTGGACGAAGCCGGGGTGCGGGCGCTGTCCCGCGAGCTGGGTGAAGACTTCACCTGCGCGGGCAGGCTGGACGTGACCGATCCCGATGCCTGGGAACATGCGCTGGCCGAATTCGCCGCCCGCGCCGGGCGGCTGGACGTGCTGTTGAACAACGCCGGGATCCTCGCCTCGGGGCCGCTGGAAAGCATTCCGCTGGCGCGCCAGCACCTGCTGATCGACGTCAACATCAAGGGCGTGCTCAACGGCTGCTACCTGGCGCTGCCCTACCTGCGGCGCACGCCGCGCTCGCGGGTGATCAACCTGTGCTCGGCGTCGGCGCTGTACGGCCAGCCGTCGCTGGCGGTGTATTCCGCCACCAAGTTCGCGGTGCGTGGTCTTACCGAGGCACTGGATCTGGAATGGTCGGAATACGCCATCCGCGTCATGGACGTGCTGCCGCTGTTCGTCGCCACCGACATGGTTACCAACATGAACGCCAACAGCTTCCGCAAGATGGGCGCCAAGCTGACTGCGCAGGATGTAGCCGACACCATCCTCAAGGCCGCCCGCTACGACAGCAAGATTCCCAAGGTGCACTGGACCGTCGGGTTCCAGACCCGCGCCTTCTACAGCCTCTCCGGCGCCGCGCCGGACCTGGTCACCCGATTCATCAACAGCCGCATTACCGGCTCGCACTAATTTCCGGAGAACGCCATGATCGCCACCCTGCCCGCCGGCATGCAGTACATCGACGACTTCACCAACGCCCGCCACCACGCCCGCCCGCAGGACCGTCTGGCGGCGGTGCGCAAGGCCGCCGAAGGTTTCCGCGAACGCTTCATGGACGAGCCGGAAGTGCTGTTCTACAAGAGCATCAACCTGATCCGCGTGCCCTACCCCACCTGGTACGGCTTCAGCGGCGTCTACGCGCAAAGCGCCTACCGCTTCCCGTTCATCCATATCCTCAACCGCCTGTTCGTGGTGCAGTACCGCGATCTGGCCGGTGACGTGAAGACGCTGCTGTTCTCGCCGTCCGACATTGAAGGCAACCGCGAGACACCGTTCTTCAAGCGCCTGACCTCCACCATCAAGCTGCCGCGCAAGGCGCAGGACGTGATGGCCCCGACCTTCAACAATGTCGAAAGCGCGCTGGCCGCGGCCGGTATCCGTCCGGAACAGGTGGACTACATCAGCTACGACCACCTGCACACCCAGGATATCCGCCGCTGGCTGGGCACGGCGTTCCAGCCGGGCTTCTTCCCCAACGCCAGGCTGCTGGTGCATCGTCAGGAATGGA
>DASUIM010000014.1:0-1986 GCA_036279775.1 Fluviicoccus sp.
AACACCCCGGACAGGATCTTCACCACATCGTCCTCACGGCGCTGGGTGGAGAACTGCGAGGTGCCCGGCTTGCGGCGGTCGAGATCGATTTGCAGATCGGCCTCCGTCAGCGCCAGCCCCGGCGGCACGCCGTCAACAATCGCGCCAAGCGCCGGACCGTGGGATTCCCCGAACGTGGTCACCCGGAACAGTTGACCAATGCTGTTGCCCGCCATTACAGCGCCTCCCGGAATTGTTGCTGGTACTGACGGCAGGCCTCCGCCGTCAGCGCAAAGACGCCCGAACCGCCGTTTTCAAATTCGAGCCACTGGAACGGAACTCCCGGGAAAGCCTGATCCAGCGCCCACCAGGAATTGCCCACTTCCACCACCAGCACACCGTTTTCGGTCAGGTAATCGGCAGCCTCGGCCAGGATGCGGCGGGTAATCGACAGCCCGTCCGGACCGGCTTCCAGCGCCAGCTCCGGCTCGTGGGTAAACTCGGGCGGCAAGTCGGCCATGTCGCCGGCATCCACATAAGGCGGATTGCTGACGATCAGGTCGTACTTCTGGCCGGGCAGCTTGCCGAACACATCGGATTCGATCAGGTTCACCTGTTCCAGCAGATCATGGTGCTCCACGTTCACCGCCGCCACGGACAACGCGTCCAGCGAAATGTCGGTGGCGTCGACCAGCGCTTCCGGGAAGGCATGGGCGATGGCGATGGCAATGCAGCCGGAACCGGTGCACATATCGAGAATGCGTTGCGGGTCCTGCACGCCCAGCGAGGCGAAGTTCTCATTGATCAGCTCGGCGATGGGCGAACGCGGCACCAGCACACGCTCGTCCACGTAGAAGGGATGGCCGCAGAAATAGGCCAGGTTCAGCAGGTAGGCCAGCGGAATACGGTCGTTGATGCGCTTTTCCAGCAATTCGACAATGCGACGGCGCTCGCTGGGCAGCAGGCGCGCGTTCAGGATTTCCGCATCGGCGTCCCAGCTCAGCGACAGCGTCTGCATCACCAGGGCGGTGGCTTCCGCAAACGGGTCTTCACTGCCATGGCCCAGATGCACATCGGCGCTGCGCAGGCAGGTCACCGAAAAGCGGATGAAGTCACGGATGGTGTGCAGTTCGGCAACCGCTTCCTGAAAAAGGGTTTGAGGGAGGGTAACGGCCTCGTCCACGCTGGATTCCTCGATGGGGAAAATAAAGGATGGGATTGTAGCAGCAAAGGCGGAAGATCATGTAGGCCGGACTGGATTCCGGCCTGCATGACAGGTGAAGACTTACTTGAAGATGTCCTTCAGGAAAGCCTGCAACTCCGCCCACGACGCCTTGTCCGCCTCCGCGTTATAGGCAATGGGCATGCCGAACTTCTTGGCAATGTCGTCCGCGCCGGGGTTGGTGAAGCTGTGCTTCGCGCCCGGATAGCTGATGATGCGGTAATCCGCCTTCGCCGCCTTCATTTCCTCGTCGAACTTGGCCACCGCCTCGGCGGGAACCATGTTGTCATCCGCGCCGGTCATCACCAGCACCTTCGGCGTCACCTTGCCGGGTTCGGCCGGTTTCCAGGCCCCCAGCGCCCCGTGGAAGCTGGCCACGCCTTTCAGCGGCTCGCCCTGACGCGCCATGTTCAGCACCACCGCCCCGCCGAAGCAGTAACCGATCGCCGCCAGCTTCTTGCCGTTGCTGTGCTTGTTCGCCTTCAACAGCTTTTCCGCGGCACGGAACCGGGCCGTGGTCTGCTCGGTGTCCTTGGTGGCTTCCTGCATGAAGGCCATCGCATTGTCCGGATGGTTGGCGCTCTTGCCGTCGCCGTACATGTCCACCGCCATTGCCACATAACCGGCCTTGGCCAGCTGGTCGGCGCGCGAGCGGGCGTAATCGTTCAGGCCCCACCATTCATGCACCACCAGCACGGCGGGCCGCTTGCCCTTGAACTGGTCGTCGTAAACGATGTAGCCCTTCATGCTGACGCCGCCGCCGTTATAGGTCACGTCCTTGCCGT
>DASUIM010000015.1:0-18693 GCA_036279775.1 Fluviicoccus sp.
ATTCTGCGGTGCTTGATCAGGCAACCTGCACCGGAATGGCATTGGCGCTGTGGCTGACCGTGTTGTCGGCGTTGCAGTACACCAGACGCGGCTTGAAGTTGATCAGCTCGTTGGCGTTGTAGTTGGCGTAGGCGCAGATGATGACACGGTCGCCGGGACGGGCCTTGTGGGCGGCCGCGCCGTTCACCGAAATCATTTGCGAGCCTTCTTCGGCACGAATGGCGTAAGTCGTGAAACGTTCGCCGTTGGTGACGTTGTAGATCTGGATTTGTTCATATTCCAGAATGCCCGCCAGATCGAGCAGATTGCCGTCAATGGCGCAGGAGCCTTCATAGTCCAGTTCGGCATGGGTCACACAAGCGCGGTGCAGTTTCGCTTTAAGCATGGTGCATTGCATGGCGGTGGCCTCCGGGTGGGGGTAGCGCGGGCATATCAAAAGCCCATTTCAGGGGCGAAATGGCGCGCCATTTTGCCCCAAACTTGACTTGGGTTCAATCATCCGCAACCCAAAAAAGATACATCTTGTCCAACAAGTGTGTTTCAGGCACTCGCCGGCAGCTCAAACGCCAGGTTGTCGATCAGTCTGGTCTTGCCCAGACGGGCGGCGACCAGGATTACCAGCGCGGTGTCTTCCGCGGTGGCGGGCAGCAGGTCGGATGCACGACGAACCGATACATAGTCTGGCTCAAATCCCGATTTTTGCAAGTGCAGGCGGGCCGCGTCGGCCAGCATGACGTAGTCGCGCTGGCCGTAGCTGATGGCATCACGCAACTGGCAGAGCATGCGGTACAGCATCGGCGCTTGCTGGCGCTCGCTGTCGCTGAGATAGCCGTTGCGTGAACTCAGCGCCAAGCCGTCTTCAGCGCGGGCGGTGGCAACGCCGACGATGGTGATCGGAAAATTCAGTTCCTGCGTCATGCGGCGGATGATGGCCAGCTGCTGGAAGTCCTTCTCGCCAAAGAAGGCGGTGTCGGGCTGCACAATATTGAACAGCTTGCTGACGACGCTGCTGACCCCGTCAAAATGACCGGGACGGTGTGCGCCGCACAGTTCCTTACCCAGTTCGGCGACATGGACAATGGTGCTCTGGTTCAGGCCGTTGGCGTACATTTCACCGGCGGCGGGAGCGAACAGGAAATCGCAGTGCGCGGCGGCAAGCAGTTGGCTGTCGGCTTCCAGCGTGCGCGGGTAGGTGCCGAAATCCTCGTTCGCGCCAAACTGCGTCGGGTTGACGAAGATGCTGGCGACGACGATATCGCATTGCGCCTTGGCGCGTTCCACCAGCGAGATATGCCCGGCGTGCAGGTTGCCCATGGTCGGCACGAAGCCGATGGTCTTGCCCTCGCGGCGCGCCTGGCGCAGTTGTTCGCGCAGGCCGTGGATTGTGTGTTCGGTTCTCATGCGAGGTTCTCCGGATTACTGGCTGAAGCCATGCTCGGGGGCGGGGTAGGCGCCGGATTTCACGTCCTGAACGTAGGCGGTCAGGGCGTCCTTCACCGAATCGCGGCCTTGCAGGTAATTCTTGGCAAAGCGGGCGGGCTTGCCCTGGTACATGCCCAGCAGGTCATGCAGCACCAGCACCTGACCGTCGCAATGCGGCCCCGCACCGATGCCGATCACCGGAATGCCAACGGCCTCCGTCACTTGTTTCGCCACCGGGGTAGGCACGCACTCCAGCAGCAGCAGTGCAGCTCCGGCCTGTTCCAGCTGCCGGGCGTCTGCCACCATCTTCGCGGCGGCTTCGGCGGAGCGGCCCTGCACCTTGTATCCGCCAAAGACGTTCACGGATTGTGGTGTCAGTCCCATGTGCACGCAGGCGGGGATGCCGCAGCGTGCCATTTGCGTGACGGTCTCGGCCAGCCAGCCGCCGCCTTCCAGCTTGACGGCGTGGGCGCCGGCCTGCATCAGGTCACCGGCGTTTTTCAGTGCATCGGTGACGGTAGCGTAAGACATGAATGGCATGTCGGCGACGATGAAGGACTGGCTGTTGCCGCGCGCGACGCAGCGGGTGTGATAGACCATGTCGGCCATGCCGACCGGCAGGGTGGAGTCATGGCCTTGCAGCACCATGCCCAGCGAGTCGCCAATCAGCAGGCATTCCACACCGGACTGGTTCATGGCTTGGGCAAAGATGGCGTCATAGCAGGTAATCATGGCGAACTTTTCGCCACGCTGCTTCAGATCACGCAGGGTGGTCAGGGAGACAGGCATGCGGGCACCTCACGGATTTCAGGTTTGCCACCAGCCGGAGTCGGCCAGGACATGCAGGTCCGGGCCGGGCGTGGCGGCCTGTAGGCTAGCGGCTTTTACCCCGTTTGGCAAAACCGTCTCGGGGGTGATGTCCAGCAGCGGGACCAGCACGAAGGCGCGGTTGACCATTTCCGGATGCGGAACGGTCAGGTTGGCGGTGCGGATTTCATCGTCAGCGAACAACAGCAGGTCAAGATCCAGCGTGCGCGGCCCCCAGTGGCGTTCACGGACGCGCCCGGCGCTGTTTTCGATGGCTTGCAGCTCGGCCAGCAGCCGGTGCGGTGTCAGTGCCGTCTCAATCCGGGCTACGGCGTTGACATAGTCCGGCTGGTCCTGCGGGCCGACGGGCGCGCTGCCATAAAGACGGGATACCCCGGTGAGCCGGGTGCTGGGCAGGGCGGCCAACTGCCCTACCGCCTCGAGCAGCTGCTCCCGGGGGTGGCCCAGGTTGGCTCCCAGACCGATGAACGCGGTATGGCTCATGCCTCGCCGGATTCCGGAGCGGCCGGGGCGGCGGCGTGCGCCGGTTGCTTCTTGCCGGGCTTGCGCTTGCTGGAAGCGGGGCGGTCCAGCTGGCGCAGCATCTGTTCGCGATGGTCATCGTGGGCGGTCTGGTATTCCTCCCACCACACCGCCATGCCATTGGTGTTCTTATCGCCGGTCATTTCGCGCAACAGCAGGAAGTCGAAGGCGGCGCGGAAACGGGGACTGGCCAGCAGTTCCGGCACTTGCCGTGACTTCGGACGTTGCAGGCGCGGTTGCATCTCCCAGATTTCACGCACCGTCTGGCTGGCGTGTTTGGGAATAGCGGTGCGCTGGTACTGCTGGCCCAGCGCCTGGATGGCGGCCTGCTGGTAAGCGGCCAGCAGCGGTTCCCCGGCATCCAGCTGCTGCTGCAGGATATTCTGGTGCAAGTCCCACAGCAGCACGGCATAGAAGAAGGCGGGATTGACGGTTTTGCCCTGACGCAGGCGCTCGTCGGTATTGCGCGCGGCCAGCGTGACCAGCGCGGGCAGATGCCCGCTTTCCCGGATGTGGGGGAACAGTTGCGACAGCAGGCCGGAGAACTGCAGGCCGGGCATCAGCACGTCCAGATGGCCGCAGCTGAACAGCTTCAGGCTTTCATCATACAGCCGGTGGTGCGAGATGCTGCCCAGCAGGTAGGCCAGGCTGCGGATGGGCGCGGCGGTGTTTTTTTCCAGCGAGAAGCCCAGTTTGGCGGCAAAGCGCAGCGCCCGCAGCATGCGCACCGGATCTTCGCGGTAACGTACGGCGGCATCGCCGATCATGCGCAGTTTCTTGGCGCGAATGTCTTTCATGCCGTCGGCAAAGTCGAGGATTTCGCCGGTCAGCGGCTGGTAGTACAGTGCGTTGATGGTGAAATCGCGGCGCAGCGCATCCTGGTCAACTCGGCCCCAGACATTGTCGCGGGTAATCATGCCGTGGTCGGAAGTCTGGCCGTGGCTGCCTTCATGGTGCGGGGCGCGGAAGGTGGCGACCTCGATCATGTGGCGGTTGTGATAGACATGCGCCAGCAGGAAGCGGCGGCCGATGATCTGGCACTGACGGCCGAAGACGTGCTTGATCTGGTCGGGCGTGGCGTTGGTGGCGACGTCGAAATCCTTGGGGTGCAGGCCGAGCAGGCTGTCACGCACACTGCCGCCGACAACATAGGCGGCATAACCGGCCGCATCCAGCTGTTTGACGACATGGTGGGCGGCATCGCTGAAATCGTTGATGTCCAGACCGGACTCGGTGTCACGGTAAATGACGGGCTGCAATGGGTGGTTGTGTCTGCTCATGAAACGGGAAGGTTTCCTGCGTTGGCGTGGATCAGGTCGGGAATAATAGCAAGTTTTTAACGGTATCGGGCCGGTAACGGATTGATGGCGGTTGGCTGGTTCGGAAGCATTGGCGGGCAAGGCCGGTAGAGGAGGCGCGGGGACCGGAGTCCCCGCGTGCGCTAGTTTTGACCTCTATTGTTTTTCTTGGATGGATTTTCTTGTTGTGTGCAGTGCTGATCGGCGCATTGGTGTTGTTATTCGCCATCGTCTCAGCGTGCGGATGGCGTTCGCCATGCGTCATTGTTGTTTTCGGTTTTTCTTATGGGTGCGCTGTATTCTTCGGGGTGTTGGCGTCACACTATATGTAATGCAGAAGCCGTGCCAACTTGAGGATTTTTTATTTTAATACCTTTAATTACAAGCACTTGAGAATATAGAGGCGGATTGAGGAATGGCGGGGGGAGTGATCACGGTAACATCCTGACAATGTCAGGGTAACAACGCCGGGTGGGGAGGTAACAGGGCGGTTACACCTGTTACCGTTCCTGACGAGCGGTAACGCTGTTCAGGCGTCGCTGTCCGGGGCGTTGGTGGAGCGGCGGCGGGGGATGCCGAGACGCTGGCGGCGTTCCCACAGTGACTTGCGGCTGATACCCAGCTTGCGCGCCAGTTCGGTTTCCGACATTTGTTCCTGATGCGCCAGCACGAAGCTCTGGAAGTAATCTTCCAATGAGAGTCCGGCGGGCGGTTCGGCCACTTCCGGGACAGGATTGGCCGAATTATCAGGGACGGTTTCATGATGCCGGGAGGGTGCGTGCCCGGGTTCATCCAGCATCGGCACATCCACCTCGATCGCCAGCAGGTCGGGCGTGATTTCGCTGTCATCCGCCAGAATGACGGCGCGCTCGATGGCGTTTTCCAGTTCGCGGACGTTGCCGGGCCATTTGTAGGCCAGCATGGCGTTGAGCGTGGCGGAGTGAAAACGCAGCGGTCGCACGTTCAGCCGTTCGCAGGTTTTGGTCAGCAGGAATCCGGCAATCTCGATGATGTCCTCGCCGCGTTCGCGCAGCGGCGGCAGCGTCAGCTCGACCACATTCAGGCGGTAATACAAGTCTTCCCGGAAACGGCCTTCGGCGGCCAGCTGCTTCAGGTTGCGGTGCGTGGCGGCCACCAGCCGGACATCCACCGAGCGGGTCTGGGTGGCGCCCAGACGGCGGACTTCCTTTTCCTGCAGCAGCCGCAGCAGCCGCGCCTGCGCTTCCAGCGGCAGCTCGCCGATTTCATCGAGGAACAGCGTGCCGCCGTCGGCGGCTTCCACCAGTCCCTTGCGCTGGGTGTTCGCGCCGGTGAACGCGCCTTTTTCATAGCCGAAGAGTTCGGCTTCGATCAGCGATTCGGGAATGGCGGCGCAGTTCACCGAAATCAGGGCGTTGTCGCGGCGGGGACTTTGCTGGTGCAGCGCGCGCGCCACCAGTTCCTTGCCGGTACCGGACTCGCCGCGCACCAGCACGGTGGAGGACATCGGCGCCACTTTGCTGATGCGGCGGAAGAGTTCCTGCATGGCGGGCGAGCTGCCGATGATGCCGCTTTCCGGCACGGCGACGGTCTGCTTCAGGGCTTCGTTCTCGTTGCTCAGCTTCTGTTCACGCAGGATGCGCGAGACGCTGAGCAGCATTTCATCGTGATCAAACGGCTTGGAAATGTAATCGACCGCGCCCTGTTTCATGGCGTCGACGGCGGATTTCAGCGTGCCGAAACTGGTCATGATCAGCACCGGCGCCGGTTTGGCCAGTTCGATCAGCGCCGTGCCCTGTTCGCCGGGCAGGCGCAGGTCGGTGATGACCAGATCGAACTCGGGCAGGCGGTGATGGTCGATGGCCTCGCGCACCGAACCGGCCTCGCTGACGCGATAGCCGTTGCGCTCCAGCAGCCGTTTCAGGCTGCTGCGGATGATGGCTTCGTCTTCGACCACCAGGATGTGATGATTCACCTTCAGCGTTCTCCGGTAACAGCATCCGCCTCGGCGGCGGGCAGGGTAAGTTGCACGATGACGCCATGTCCCTGGTCGTAATCCGCCTTGTCCATCAGCTGGATGCGGCCGCCATGCTCGCCGATGATGCCGTGCACCAGCGCGAGGCCCAGGCCGGTGCCCTTGCCGGTTTCCTTGGTGGTGACGAAAGGCTCGAACAGGCTGTCACGGATGGTGCCGGCGGGCAGGCCGTGGCCGAAATCCTCGACTTCGACATGCACCGTCGGTCCGTTCGGCCGCGCTTCCACCAGGATATGGCTGCCGGGCGGGCTGGCGTCGCGGGCGTTGTTCAGCAGGTTGATGAACACCTGCGTCAATCGCGGGCCGTTGCCACGGACGATCAGGTCTTCCGGGCAGAAGTTATCGAAATGGTAGTCCTTGCTGCCGGTGAGCATCAACAACTGGATGGCTTCGCCCACCACATGATACAGATTGACGGGGCCGTAGGTATAAGTACTGATCTGCTGGTCGGCGCGGGCGAACCCCACCAGCGACTTCACGATCTCGCTGACGCGCTTGGTCTGGGTCAGGATCTGCTCGCTGGCCTCGCGGGTTTCGTCCTCGGCGCTTTCCGCTTTCAGGTTTTGCGCCAGACAGGCAATGCCGGTGATCGGATTGCCGATTTCGTGCGCCACCCCGGCGGCGAGACGGCCGATGGCGGCCAGGCGCTCATTGTGCGCCAGTTGTGCTTCCAGGCGGTCAAGTTCGGTCACATCTTCCAGCACGATCACCTGACTGCCGCCCATATCCTCGCTGTGCGCGTCTTCGCCGATATAGGCGCGGTGCAGGTTGATGCGGCGACTGTGGCCGTAGCCTTCCACTTCCTGGTTGTACAACTGTACGCTGGGGCTGTGCAGGAAGTCATTGAGCAGGCGTTGCCACGGTTCCGGCAGGCTGCTGAGGCGCGAGCCGATCACGTCTTCGTCGGAAATGCCGGTCATTTCCATCAGCGTGCGGTTCCAGCTGAGAATTTCCAGATCGCGGCCCAGCGAACAGACGCCGATCGGCAGGTCATACAGCGTCTGGCGGTGGAAGCGGCGCAGCGCGTCCAGTTCGGCGGCCAGACCGGACAGTTTGTGCCGGTATTCCTCCAGCCGGGATTCGATGTAGTGGATATCTTCGCCGCCCGCGTTTTCCGGGCGGATCTGGTAGGGCAGGTGGGCGTCGAGGATTTCATGCGCCACCGAGGGCCCCAGCAGGCCGGACAGGTTCGACTCGATCTGGTCGCGCAGGCGGCGCAGTGCGTACGGGCGCTTTTCATCGCGGATCATCGACAGGTCATGCAGGGCCTGATTGACCTCGCGCTCGGCGGCCAGATTGCCCAGCGCCTTGGTCAGGGCGATGCTGAAGTCATCGACATCGCGCGCCTTCAGCGACCATCGGTAGGGACGGCGCAGATTGTCGACGGCGCAACTGTTGGCCGCCATCTGTTCGGAGGCGCTTTGGCTGGTGCCGAGGGAAACAATCACCATCAGCCCGGCATTGATCAGGGTGCTGCCGAGGCCGACATGGTGCCAATACACCGGATCGGCAAAGAAGGAAAATTCGTAGTTGGCCAGATGCGGGAACAGCGCGGGCAGGTCCAGCAGATAGGGCATGACCAGCACGATGAACCACAGGCTCAATCCCACCACCAGCCCGGAAACAAAACCGGCGCGGGTGGCCCGCGGCCAGAACAGCACGCCGACCAGCCCGGGCGCGAATTGCAGGGTGGCGATGAAGGTCAGCATCGCCATTTCGGTCAGGCTGTGATCACGGGTGAACAGGCGGTAAAAGGAATAGGCCAGCGCGGTGATCAGGATGATCAGGCCGCGCCGCACCCAGATCAGCCAGCGGTAGAGATTGTACTCCGGAGCCGGTTGGGTGAACGGCAGCACCATGTGGTTCAGCACCATCGAGGACAGCGCCAGCGAAGTGACCATGATGGTGCCGCTGGCCGCCGCCACACCGCCGATAAAGACCAGCAGCGGCAGCCAGGGTTTTTCACTGGCCATGGCGACGCCCAGTGAAAAATATTCCGGGGTCGTCACCAGCGAAAGCTTGATGCCCGACCAGAGAATGATGGGCACTGCCAACGCAATCAGGAACAGGTAAAACGGCAGTCCCCAGCTGGCGGTCAGCATGGAGCGTGGCTGGAAGTTTTCCGTGAACGTCATGTGGTACATATAGGGCATGACCACGGCGGAAAACAGGAAGGCCAGGATCATGCTGTGCCAGATACCGTTCTCCCGTAACGGGACATACAGCAGTTCCAGCGCGTCCGGATGCTGCGTCAGCCACTTGTCCAGGCCGTCATGTCCGCCGAAAACGAAAAACAGTGCGTATCCCGCCAGCACCAGCATGGTCACCAGCTTGATGACGGACTCCAGGGCGATCGCCACCACCAGCCCGTCGTGCTTGTACTGCGTGGTCAGCGGCTTGGCGCCGAACAACAGTGTGAAAAGGGTGATGATGATGCAAAAGGTGATGGCGATGTATTGGTGGTGCAGGCCCTGGGTCAGGATTTCCGCCGAATCGGCGACAGTGCGGATTTGCAGCGCCAGCAACGGCAGCATGCCCAGCAGCATGGCGAGAGTGGTCAGCGAACCTGCCGCCTGGCTGCGGTAGCGGTAAGCGAACAGGTCGGCCAATGACCCCAGCTGGTGGTTCTTGGCCAGCCGCAGGATCGGGCTGAGCAACACCGGCGCCAGCAGGAACGCCCCGGAAACCCCGAGATAGAATGCCAGGAAGTTGTAGCCGGTCTCGTAAGCGAAGCCGACGATGCCGTAGATGCCCCAGGCGCTGACATAGACCCCCAGCGACAGCACATAGACAACCGGATTACGGATCCAGCGGGTGGGAATGATGCCGGTTTCACTGAAATGCGCGGCCAGGAACAGGATCAGCAGATAGCCCAGCCCGAGGCTGAGCAGCATTGACGGTTCAAAGATCATGAAGGTCGCGGCTCTTGCCGATCCAGAAGCTTAGGATGATCAGGATGAACCAGATCAGGTACGGCCGCAGCCAGGCGGTGCCGCCCATGCTCCACCATTCAATGATGGCGGGGGAGAGCAGGTAGGCTCCCAGAATGAAGATCAGCACCAGGCGGTCAATATACATGGCTTGTCTCGGGGTGCCGGGAATGGCGGGACAATACGGAAATGATGAAGCTAGGATAGCCTAGTTTCATAGGCCCCATCCACCGGCACGCGCCCATCCGGCGGCAATTGCAGCGTCGAGGCGACCCGGCGGACATCCCAGTGCTTCACCGCTTCTGCAAGGATGCTTTCCGGTGATTCCGCCGCCAGTGCGGCATCGGGGCGCTGCCCCAGCAGGTCCAGCGCCAGCCAGAGCAATGCCCCGGCCCGGCGGACGTCCAGCGCCAGCGCGCCGGTCTGCTTCGACAGCTTCTCGCCGTTGGCGTTGACGATCAGCGGGATGTGGGCGTAAACCGGTTGCGGCAGGTACAGCCGCTGTTGCAGGTAAAGCTGGCGGCAGGTGTTGTCGAGCAGATCGGCGCCGCGCACCACATGGGTGACACCCTGATCCGCATCGTCCACCACCACCGCCAGTTGGTAGGCGAAAAAGCCGTCACGCCGCCGGATGACGAAATCGCCGGTGACAGTCGCCACGTCTTCCTGCTGCACACCGAAAATCCGGTCGGAAAAATGCTGGAGACAGGGGGCGGGGACACGCAGCCGGACGGCGCTGTCGGGCTGCGGGGAGGTGTGGATCCGGCAAGTCCCGGGGTAGACCTCCCCGCCGTGACGGGCCAGATCGCTGCGCGTGCAGCGGCACCAGAAGACATCGCCTTGCCGGTGCAACTGGTCGAGCGCGGATTGATAACGGTCCTTGCACCGTGACTGTACGCGAATGGCGTCGTCGTGGTGCAGGCCGAAGGCGTCAAGGGTGCGGAGGATGTCGTCGGCGGCACCGGGGCGGGTGCGGATTTCATCCACGTCCTCGATGCGGACCAGCCAGCGGCCCGAGGCGGCGCGGGCATCGCACCACCCGGCGACAGCGGTGAGCAGTGAGCCGAAGTGCAGCGGGCCGGTCGGCGAAGGCGCGAAACGGCCGGTGTACGGCGTCATGGAGGGCTTAGCCCCCCATCTGCTTCTCTTTGATTTCAGCGAGAGTCTTGCAGTCAATGCACAGCGTGGCGGTGGGGCGGGCTTCCAGGCGGCGGATGCCGATCTCGACGCCGCAGGCTTCGCAGTAGCCGTAATCGCCGTCGTCGATGCTCTTGATCGCCTCGTCGATCTTGCGGATCAGCTTGCGTTCGCGGTCGCGGGCGCGCAGTTCCAGCGAGAACTCTTCTTCCTGGGTAGCCCGGTCATTGGGGTCAGGCAGGTTGGCGGATTCGTCCTGCATGTGGTGCACGGTGCGGTCCACTTCCTCCATCAGCTCGCGCTTCCAGGCCTGAAGGATGCCCTTGAAGTGCTGCAGCTGTTCCGGAGACATGAACTCTTCGCCGGCTTTGGGCTGGTACGGCTCAAAACCGTAAATCAGCATACTTTCTTTTTCTTTTTTGGCGGCGGCTGTTGCGGTCATTATCGACCCTCCTCAAACAGGCAAAAACTTGAACGTTAATCTGATAGCTATATCAGGAACTCGGGTTTCCTGCAATTCACGGGCCGGGCGGCAAGCCTTGCCCGACATGTCTGGATACTATTTCGACGGCAGCAGCCAGATAACCCCGTTTTCGGTGACCACGTCCCTGCGGCGCAGCGATTGTCCGCTACAGGGGCCATGTACGCAATAGCCATCTTCAACCCGGAACAGGGCGCCGTGGTTGGAGCACAGCAGATAGCGCTGCGTCAGGTCCATGAAGACATCCGGCTGGAAGTTGAGGCCGATGCCGATGTGGGGGCAGCGGTTCTGGTAGGCGAAGACCTCTGTGCCGCGCCGCACCACCACCACCTCGCCCCCAGCGGTGCGAAAGCTCCGCGCGTCACGGTCGGGAATTTCCGCCAGCGTGCAGAGCCGTTCGCGATTCATGCCTGGTGATCCTGTAAAACCCGCGCATAGCCGGCCTGATCCAGTCGGGGGCCGAAGCGGCTGACCACTTGCGCAGCGGTTCGCGCCGCCAGCCGGCCGCATTCGGCCAGCGGCCAGCCGCGACTGAGGCCGAACAGGAACGCACCCGCGAAGGCATCGCCCGCACCGTTGCTGTCAACCGCCGTGACCGGAAAGGGGGCGATGGCGGTCTGTTGGCCGTCACGGCTGATGATGGCGCCGTGTGAGCCGCGGGTGACCACCACCAGCGGGCTGAGGCGGTGCAGGGCGCGGATGGCCTCATCCACCGTAGCGGTCCGGGACCAGAGCATGGCTTCGGTTTCATTGCAAAAGAGGATATCGACGCCCTCGGCCAGCATTTCCGTCAGGCCGTCGCGGGCGTATTGAACCATCGCCGGATCGGAAAAGGTCAGGGCGGTCGGGATGCCCTGGCGGGTGGCGAGGGCCCGCGCGGTGGCGACGGCATGGCGCGCGCTGGGCGAGGTGGCGAGATAGCCTTCGATATACAGGTAACCGGCCTGTTCCAGCGCCGCGAGGTCCAGTTCCGAGGCGCTCATTTCAGCGGTAATGCCCAGGTATGTATTCATGGTGCGTTCCGCGTCCGGAGTCACCATGACCACGCAGGTGCCGGTAACGCCGCCATTGACGCGGGCGTGCGCCGGAGACTGGACGCCTGCCGCCAGCAGGTCATTGAGGTAGAAGACGCCGTTGTCGTCGTCGGCCACCTTGCAGGCGTAAAACGCCCGGCCGCCAAAGGCGCTGAAGGCGATGACGCTGTTGGCGGCGGAACCGCCCGACGCCCGCTTGGCGCAAGCCGTGTGCTGTTCGAGGGCGGTCAGCAGTGCGGACTGACGGTCGCCGTCAATCAACGTCATGCAACCTTTTTCAATGGCTTGCCCGGCCAGAAAGTCATCATTGACGAGGTATTCACTGTCGACAAGGGCGTTGCCGATGGCATAAAGATCAAAGGGCATGGGTTGGCCGTTCCGGGGGGATTGCGGGAAAGCGCTTTATACCCGAAACACTCCGGCAGCGCAAAATACCCGAGTCCTGCCGCCCGGACATATCTTGCCGCCGCCGACGAGACGGTCTGGCCGATGCCGTCGAATCCCGATAATATCCGTGAAAACAGTGCACAGACGAATGTGGGCGCGCGTTGGCCGGTAGATGGCCTGAATCCTGCATATCTCTGGCGAAGACGATAAGAATACCCCGAAAACCGGATTCCAATATGCATGGCAGCGATCAAGCGACCCGACTTTCCGGCCTGTGGCAAGGCTACGCCTCCCTCTGGTTGTCCGGTGTTGAAAGCCGTTATCCCGCCGTTGCATTTCAGTCCCGGCTGGCCCGCGCCGTTGCGGAAGCGGAACGGCTGAAGACGCTGGGCCGCGAGACCATCAGGGTTTGGCGGAGGGCCGGAGAGGCCCTGGCCGCCGCCGCCGACGCCCGTGCGCATCTGGACAGTCGCGTCGCCGGCGAGAACGTCCTGCCGCCGTCAATCCTGCTCAATCGCATCCAGTACCTCAATGCCGCCATGGCCGCCGCCTCCGCTGAACGCCGGCGGGTTGCCCGTGATGCCGCCGTGCTGTTGGACCAACTGGCACTCCTGGCGCAGCAAGTGGCGCAACTGAGACAGCAGCGCCTCGTCGTTGCCGATCTGATCCTGGATACCGTGGTGATGGCCGGTCTGGATGCGCAGTTGGCCGGTCTGGACGAACTGGAGGATATCCCGTGTGACCTGGCCGTGATTGCGGCAACCGTGGCGGAATGCTGTGCCGATGATCCGGTTGAAGCCGCCGAATCCGGTCGGGACTGCGGACCGCTCAGTGACAGCGAGGTCAGTCTGGCCACCCGCGCCATGCTTTATGTTTCGCGGGTGGATGGTGATTCTCCGCAAAGCCTGGCGCTGATCCGGCAGTTTTTTGAAAGCGGCATTGAGACCCAGGGCTTGCCGCTGTTTGATGATCTCCGGGAAAGTCTGGGCGATGGGGTGGTGATGGATGCGGCACGCTTCTGTTCCACCGGCAACCGCGAGCTGATCCTGAAGAATTGCCTGCTTACCGCCTACGCTGACGGGTGTTGTTCAGTCGCGGAATGGCGCGTGCTGCAGCAGTTGGCGGACGATCTGGATATTCCGGCGTCGCGGCTGGCCCAACTGGATGCCGAAGTGCGCGAGCGGTTGCTTCAGGGGTTGTCCGGACTTCCCGATACGGTTTCGGTGGCGCAAGTTGCCCGGGGATTGCAGCCCCCGGTCTAAAGTTGCACGTCCGCCGCCGCGTACTCTTGTAGCCGCGTGCATTCACCCCCATTATCGTGGTCTGTCCTTTTCTATGCCCCCGACTTTGCTGGAGCCGCCTGTGTCCGTTCATCCCGCCTTTGAAAGCCTCCGATCCGTGCCTGTACCTTCCCTCAATCTGGTGATGGAGGAATACCGGCATCGGGCCACCGGCGCGCTGCATTACCATCTGGCGGCGGACAACCCGGAAAACGTCTTTCTGGTGGCGCTGCGCACCATGCCGATGGATTCGACCGGGGTCGCCCATATTCTGGAACATACCGCACTGTGCGGCTCAAAGAAGTACCCGGTGCGCGATCCGTTCTTCCTGATGATCCGACGCTCGCTGAACACCTTCATGAACGCCTTCACCTCCAGCGACTGGACGGCCTATCCCTTCGCCAGCCAGAACCGCCAGGATTTTGACAACCTGCTGTCGGTCTACCTCGACGCGGTGTTTTTTTCCCGGCTTGATCCGCTGGATTTTGCACAAGAAGGCATCCGCGTCGAGTACAGCGAGCCGGGCAATCCGCAAAGCCCGCTGGTCTACAAAGGCGTGGTCTATAACGAAATGAAGGGGGCGATGAGTTCGTCGCACAGCATTTTGTCTGATGTCCTCAACAAGTACGTGTTTCCCACCACCACCTATCACTTCAATTCCGGCGGCGATCCCGCCAGCATTCCCGATCTGGGCTATGACGATCTGGTGGCCTTCTACCGCAAGCATTACCACCCCAGCAACGCGGTGTTCATGACCTATGGCGACATTCCCGCCGTGGCGCACCAGACGCGCTTCCAAGAGCTGGCGCTGCACGCCTTCAATCGGGGCGAGGCGGTCAGCGGCCGTGATGAAAAGCGTTATGCGGCCCCGGTGGCGGTCGAGGAATTCTATCCGCTGGACGAAGGCGATGACGGCCGCAAGAGCCATGTGGTGCTGAGCTGGCTGCTGGGGCAAACCGCCGATGTGCGTGACCGGCTGGCGATGCACTTGCTGACCGGCGTGCTGCTGGAAAATTCAGCGTCGCCGTTGCGCCATTATCTGGAAACCTGCGGTTTGGGTGAATCGCCGTCGCCGATGTGCGGTCTGGATGATAACGGCCGGGAAATGAGTTTCAGCTGCGGTCTGGAAGGCTGCGAGGCCGACCGCGCCCGCGAGATTGAAGAAGGTATCCTCAATGTCCTGCGTGATGTCGCCGCCAACGGCGTGCCGCAAGAGGATGTGGAAGCGGTGCTGCATCAGGTGGAACTGTCGCAGCGTGAAATCGGCGGTGACTCCTATCCCTACGGCTTGCAACTGATCCTGAACGGTCTGGGCGCGGCCTTGCAGGACAGCGATCCGCTGCCGTTGTGGGATGTCGATGCCGTGCTGGCCGAACTGCGCGCCGCGATCGAGGACCCCGCCTATATCCGCCGTCTGGTGCAGGAAACGCTGCTCGACAATGTTCACCGCGTTCGCCTGACCCTGAAGCCGGACACCGGCCTGAGCCAGCGCCAGCAGCAGTTCGAGGCGCAACGGCTGGAAAAGATCCGCGCCGCGCTGACGGAAGAACGCCGCCGGGAAATCCTGACACTCGCTGATTCGCTGGCCGAGCGCCAGAACCAGGTGGATGATGTCAGCATCCTGCCCAAGGTGGGTCTGGCGGATGTTCCCGCCGACCTCAAGATTGCCGAGGGAGTGGACGGCAGCCTGCGGATGCGGGACCGCACCGTGCCCCTGACCACCTTTACCGCCGGCACCAACGGCCTGTTCTATCACCAGATCATCATCGACCTGCCGCCGCTGGGTGAAGACGAGCAGGCCCTGCTGCCGTTGTATGCCGGGCTGTTCAGCGAGCTGGGGGCCGGTGAGCATGATTATCTGGCGATGCAGCAATGGCAGTCGCGGGTCAGCGGCGGCGTGCGCATGGGCCTCAGCCTGCGCAGCAGCCTGGATGATCCCCGGCAGGGCCTGGGACATCTCGTGGTGTCCTCGAAGGCGCTGCATTACAACACCGACTGCTTTGCGCTGGTCAAGACGACCTTGCAGGAACTGCGCTTTGATGAAGGCGAGCGCGTCCGGGAATTCCTGGGTCAGCGCAAGGCGCGCTTCGAAGCCGGGATTACCGACAGCGGCCACGCGCTGGCGATGCAGACCGCCAGCCAGGGCATGAGCGCGGTATCGGCGCTGGAGTACCGGATTTCCGGATTGCCCTCGCTGCTGCGGCTGCGCGGCCTGGTGCAGTCCGTGCAGGAGGAGACGGGTCTGGCGGCGTTGCTGGCCGACTTGGGCAGGCTGCACGCCAAGGTTCTGGCCGCGCCGCGCCGCTTCCTGCTGATTGCCGAGCAGGAACGTCTGGCCGCATTGACCGGGGCGCTGCAATCCGCCTGGGGCGATGTGGCGGCGGCGGGGTCAGCGCCCTCCGCCGGCAGGATTTCCGCGCCGCCCGCGTCGGGTCCGGTGCATACCGCCTGGCTGGTGAACAGTCAGGTGCAGTTCTGTGCGGCGGCCTATCCGGCGGTGCCGGTGGATCATCCGGACGCCCCCGCGTTCATGGTGCTGGGCGGCTTCCTGCGCAACGGCTTCCTGCACCGCGCCATCCGCGAGCAGGGCGGGGCCTATGGCGGCGGCGCGGGCTATGACGGCAACGCCTGTGCATTCCGCTTCTATTCCTATCGTGACCCGCGTCTGGAAGGCACATACGCCGACTTCTTCGCCAGTCTGGAATGGCTGCGCGATAACGTGCATGAAGAGCGTCAACTGGAAGAAGCCATCCTCGGGATCGTGGCCTCGCTGGACAAGCCGCTGTCGCCTGCCGGTGAGGCGCGCAGCGCCTTCCACAACACCTTGTACGGACGCACGCCCGCCCAGCGCCGGAAAATGCGCGCCAGTCTGCTGAAGGTGACGATTGCGGATTTGCAGTCGGTAGCCGCGCGCTACCTGCGTCCCGAGGTGATGACGCGCGGGGTGATTGCGCCTTACGCGCTGGCGGGGGAACTGGAGGGAATGGGCTTCCAGCTGGAAAAACTGTAAGCCCGGTGTTTCAGGCGGCGTTGCGTCCGGAGTCATCCAGCGCCACGCCGCCGGGAATGTAAACACGCAGCGTCGTGCCCTTGCCCGGCTCGCTTTCCACTTCCACGCGGCCGTGTTGCCGCTCGGCAAAGTCCTTGCACAGCAGCAGCCCCAGGCCGCTGCCCAGTTCGCCCTCGGTTCCGGGGGTCGAGGATTTGCTCTCCAGCCGGAACAATTTCTGCAAGCGGCCGGGCGGAATGCCCACGCCGCCATCCTGCACTTCCAGCACCACAAACCCGTCGGTTTCACGGGCGCGCAGCCGGATCTCGCTGTCGGCGTAACTGTACTTGATGGCGTTGCCCAGCAGGTTGCGCAGGATGGTGGCGCTCATCTGCAGGTCGGCCAGGATATGGATGCTGTCGGGGCAGCAGATTTTCAGGGTAATGCGTTTGGCCAGCAGCGCCGGGTGCAGCAACTGCGCGGATTCCTGGATCAGGGCGGGCAGCGGCAGCCGCCGTGGCTGGTATTCCAGCAGGCCGGTTTGCGAACGCGCCCAGGTCAGCAGGTTGTCCAGCAGGTTGTGCAGAACCTTGGTGGTTTGGCCGATCAGCCGGATTTCCTTTTGCACCTGCGCCGGGGGCGCGACGTCCAGATCGTCCATCAGCAGATCGGTCAGGCCGATCAGGCCGTTCAGCGGATTCTTGAGGTCATGGGCGATGATCGAGAAGAACTTGTCCTTGGTGCGGTTGGAAATGAGCAGCGACTCTTCCAGCGCCTTGCGCTCGGTAATGTCCGAGGAGATGCCGCCGGTGCCGGTGAGGCGGCCCTGATTGTCGCGAACCGGAAACTTGATGGAGTGATGGATGACCACCGCGCCATCGGGACCGATGACCTTTTCCTCGAAGTCGATGGCCTCGCCGGACTGGATGACTTGCAAGTCATTGGTGCGGAAGATGGCGGCCCATTCCGGACCGAACAGGTCTTCATCGGTGTGGCCGAGAACCTGATGTTCGCTGAGATTGCATTGGCGCAGCCATTCGCGGTTAACGAAAGTGTAGCGACCGTCGAGGTCCTTGAAGTAAATCAGCCGGCTCGTGTTATTCATCAACGCGTCCAGCATGTTCTGGCTATTCATGGTTTTTATAGTTATGGAAGCACGGAGCGTGCGGCCAGAATAACAGGGAAGGCGGGCTTGTGCAGCGGTCGCGGCCCAAAATTTGTTCGGGCCGCGTTAACTTGGGTCAGTTGGCGATCAGGCTGAGGTATTCGTTGCGTGTTTGCGGGCTTTCGCGGAATCGTCCCAGCATCACCGAGGACTTCATCACCGAGTTCTGCTTTTCAACGCCGCGCATCATCATGCACATGTGCTTGGCTTCGATGGTGACCGCCACCCCCTTGGCGCCCGTGACCTGCAGTACGGCATCGGCAATCTGCTTGGTCAGGTTTTCCTGGATTTGCAGGCGGCGCGCGTACATGTCGACAATGCGGGCGAACTTCGACAGCCCCAGCACCTTGCCGTCCGGCAGGTAGGCGACGTGGCACTTGCCGATGAACGGCAACAGGTGGTGCTCGCACAGCGAATACAGTTCGATATCCTTCACGATCACCATTTCATCGTTGTCGGACGGAAAGATGGCGTTGTTGACCAGGGTGTCCAGATCCTCCTGATAACCCTTGCAGAGATACTGGAAGGCCTTGGCGGCGCGCTTCGGAGTGTCGGCCAGGCCGGGGCGCGTCAGGTCTTCGCCAATGGCGCTGATCAGGGATGCGTAGGCGTTTTCCATGATTTGTCTCATACAAAATGGGCGGGGAGCTGCACCGTAGCGCAAAGCGCGCACAGGGTAAAGGTTACAAACCCTGAAATCCAGCCTTAAGGATCGACCGGGTGCTGCAAATGCCGTTCAAGGTCGGCCAGCACAATCGGTTTCGCCATGTAGCTGTCCATGCCCGCCTCGCGGCAGCGTTCGCGGTATTGCGGCATGACATGGGCGGTCAGCGCCACCACCGGCTTGCGCGGCCGCCGATGTTGTTGCTCCCAGAGGCGCAGTTCACGGACGGCGGTCAGGCCGTCCATGACCGGCATTTCGCAGTCCATCAGCACCAGATCCCAGTCATCGTGTTCGGCGGTCAGTACATCCAGCGCTTCCGCGCCGGTGGCGCACAGCCGGAAACGGGACACGCCCAGCCGGGTCAGCATGGCGGAAATGATGGTCTGGTTGACGGTGTTGTCCTCACAGACCAGCACCCGCAGTTGCTCCGGCAAGCGCCCCGGCGCGGGGTTGCCGGGACTGGCGGCGGGTTGGCTGATGACCGGAAAGGTGAGGCTGAGGGCAAAGACGGAGCCTTGCCCCGGTGTACTTTTGACCGCCAG
>DASUIM010000016.1:0-13203 GCA_036279775.1 Fluviicoccus sp.
ACCGGCGTAGAACAACACCCCATAACCACGGCCTTTTCCGGCTCCATAGATGGGGAAAACAACATGACGCATCCTTCGCTCTATCCGGTCACCCCGGAAGCCCTGCAACGCACCTGGCTCGACAACGACGCCTACCTCGCCATGTACCAGCAATCAGTGGAAGATCCCGACGGTTTCTGGCGCGAGCACGGGCAGCGCCTGCAATGGATGCGCCCTTACACCCAAGTGCGCGATACCTCCTTCACCCTGGGCAATGTGCACGCGCACTGGTTCGCCGACGGCGTGCTCAACGCCAGCGTCAATTGCCTGGACCGTCACCTGCCGGAACACGCTAATCAGGTGGCTTACTTCTGGGAAGGCGACAGCCCCGACGTCCAGCGCACCATGACTTACCGTCAGCTCTACGAGGAAGTCTGCCGCCTGGCCAACGGCATGCGCCAACTGGGCGTGGGCAAGGGCGACCGCGTCACCATCTACCTGCCGATGATTCCCGAAGCCGCCGTGGCGATGCTGGCCTGCGCCCGTATCGGCGCGGTGCATTCGGTGGTGTTCGCCGGGTTCTCGCCGGACGCGCTGGGCAGCCGCATTGAAGACTGCGGCTCGAAGCTGGTGATTACCGCCGACCAGGGCCTGCGCGGCGCACGCATCACCCCGCTGAAGGACAACACCGACCTGGCATTGGGCCACTTGGGCAAGGCCAATCCGGTGGAGCATGTGATTGTGGTGAAGCATGTCGGCCAGAACATTGACGAACATGCCGGGCGTGATATCTGGTATCACGACTTGCTGGCCAACCAGCCCAGTGATTGCGAACCGGAACCGATGAACGCGGAAGATCCCCTGTTCATCCTTTACACCTCCGGCTCCACCGGCAAGCCCAAGGGCGTGCTGCACACCACCGGCGGCTACATGGTCTGGGCGGCAATGACCCACCAGTATGTCTTCGACTATCACCCCGGCGATGTCTACTGGTGTTCCGCGGATGTCGGCTGGGTGACTGGCCATAGCTACATTGTCTACGGGCCGCTTGCCAATGCCGCCACCAGCGTCATGTTCGAAGGCATTCCCACCTACCCCAGCATCAAGCGCATCGCGCAGATCATCGACAAGTACCGTGTCAACATCCTCTACACCGCCCCCACGGCCATCCGCGCCCTGATGGCGCATGGCACGGCGGCCGTGGATGGCATGGATCTGTCCTCGCTGAAGGTGCTGGGCAGCGTCGGCGAACCGATCAACCCGGAAGCGTGGAACTGGTACCACGAACAGGTCGGCAAGGGCCGTTGCCCGATTGTCGATACTTGGTGGCAGACCGAAACCGGCGGCATCCTGATCACCCCGCTGCCTGGCGCCACCGCCCTGAAACCCGGTTCCGCCACCCGCCCGTTCTTCAGCGTGCGTCCGGCCATTGTCGACAACGAAGGCAAGATGCTGGACGGCGCCTGCGAAGGCAATCTGGTGCTGCTGGGCAGCTGGCCCGGCCAGATGCGCACCCTCTATGGGGACCACGAACGCTTCGAACAGACCTATTTCTCCACCTACCCCGGCATGTATTTCACTGGCGACGGCGCGCGACGCGATGAAGACGGTTACTACTGGCTGACCGGCCGCGTCGATGATGTGCTGAATGTCTCCGGCCACCGGTTGGGGACGGCGGAAATCGAAAGCTGCCTGGTGGCGCACGAGGCGATTGCCGAAGCCGCCGTGGTGGGGTATCCGCACGACATCAAGGGACAGGGCATTTATGTGTTTGTCGCCCCGCGCGTGGGCGTGGAACCCAGCGAGGAACTGACCAAGGCCGTGCGCGAATGGGTGCGCCGCGACATTTCCGCCATCGCCACCCCGGACCTGATCCAGTGGACGCCCGGTCTGCCGAAAACCCGTTCCGGAAAGATCATGCGCCGCATCCTGCGCAAGATTGCCGCCAACGAACACGATTCGCTGGGCGACATCACCACCCTGGCCGATCCCAGCGTGGTGGAGCATTTGATTGAACACCGGTTGAATGCCTGAAGCACGATGCAAGGGGGAAGCCAATTCCCCCTTGCCCCTCCTCTCATCTCCCGCTATGTTGGCATCCAATAAGAATCCGGATCGCCTGTCATGGCCAAGCTGATCGTCGCTGACGACCACCCCCTTTTCCGCAACGCCCTGATCAACGCCATCAGTCACACCTTTGCCGCCACCTCCACGGTGGAAGCGGACAGTTTTGAAGCCACCTGCGCCGCGCTGGAAGCCAACCCCGATGCCGACCTGTTGCTGCTGGACCTGCACATGCCGGGTAATTGCGGTTTCCTGGGGCTGATCCAGCTGAAGAAGGAATATCCGGTGCTGCCGATCGTGGTGATTTCGGCCAGCGAAGACCCGGATGTAGTAAAGCGGGTCATCAATTTCGGCGCGTCGGCCTACATCCCGAAATCGGCGCATCCGGTGGAAATCGGCAAGGCGCTGGAAGCGGTGCTGGACGGCGATACCTGGGTGCCGCCGGGCATGCGGCATCTATTGGCACAACGTCCGGGCGACGACGGCGATACCGATCTGGCGGCGAAGGTGGCGCAGCTGACGCCGCAGCAATACAAGGTGCTGTATTATCTGACCGAGGGCTGGCTGAACAAGCAGATTGCCTATGACCTGAACATTTCCGAAGCGACGGTGAAGGCGCACATGACGGCGATTTTCCGCAAGCTGGGGGTGGCGACGCGGACGCAGGTAGTGATTGTGGCGCAGCGATTGCAGTTGGAAGCACCCGTAGACAAGGCATTGAAGACATGATCACCACCCTCCCCGGTCCCGACGGCCGCCCCCGCTGCTCCTGGTGCCTCAGCACCCCGGAATACCTGGCCTACCACGACACCGAATGGGGCTTCCCCGTCACCGACGACCGCCGCCTGTTCGAGAAGCTCTGCCTGGAAGGCTTCCAGTCCGGACTCAGCTGGCGGACGATCCTGATGAAGCGCGAGAACTTCCGGAAGGCCTTTGACGGCTTTGATTACCGCAAGGTAGCGGCCTACACCGAGGCGGATGTGCAGCGTTTGCTGCTGGATGCCGGCATCGTGCGGCATCGCGGCAAGATCGAGGCGGTGATCAACAACGCGCAGCGGATGATCGAACTGGTGGAACAGGAAGGCTCGCTGTCAGCGTTTGTGCAGCGCTTCAAGCCGGTAGCTGACGGCTCGGCTCCGGTCGTGCGGCCCACCTGCCCGGAATCCGAAGCCCTGTCGAAGGCGCTGAAGAAGCGCGGCTGGAAATTCGTCGGGCCGACGACGGTTTATGCCTTCATGCAGGCGATGGGGTTGGTGAATGATCATGCCATCGACTGCGTGACCCGGCAGGCAGTTGCCAACCTCGGCCAGGAAACCCGGAAATGATCCGTAAACAGACCATCACTATTGCCCTGCTTCGCCCCGGTAAACCAACGTAAGGCCGGAGTTAACGGCCATTGCCAATGGCTTCCCGCACGGCCTGAACCACAGCATCCGGCTTCTCCAGCGGAATCCCGTGCCCGCTGTCCACCCATACCTGGCGTGCCCCTGGATACAAACGCAGCAAATCCACCCGCTTCGCATTCGCATCCCGCGCCAGCGCCGAAGTCCCGCTCATGGGTTTTTGCGCACTCAGGATGATGACCCGTTCCCCCGGAAACGGTGGCATCGCCAGCACTTCTTCGCCGGTGCGGTTGATCCCCTGTAATTCCTCCTTGGCGGTGACGGATGTCAGCCCCTGCATCACGAGTCTGACCCACCACGGCCAGTGTTCCGGCGAACCGTCTCCCTGCATCTGGCGCGGATGCGTGGAGTCGACCAGCACCAAGGCCTTCACCTCGTCCGGATAGCGTCGCGCATACCATTGCAGGTACAGCCCGCCCAGCGAATGCCCCACCAGCACATACGGCGGCTGCAAGTCCTGACTCCGCAGCAGCACCCGCAATTCCTCGGCCACATGCTGTCCGTCGCGGGGCGTTACCGGGAGAGAACTGTGCCCGTAGCCGGGCCGATTGTAGGCGAATACCGTGGTTTCGGCGGCCAGCGCCGGATACACCTTGGCCCACCAGTCCAGTGTGCCGCCCAGCCCGTTCTCGAAAATTACCGGCATGGTGCCTTCCACGCGGGTTGAAACGAGTTGCGTCTGACGCTCATTGACCATGACCGTCTTTTGGCCGGGCAAGGTTGCGCAGGCCGGCAGCAGTACCGCCAAAACCCACCAGAAACGCCGTATCATGTTCCCCTCCCCACCTTCAACGAGTTCAATACCGCTTTCAACGTCATGGCCTTGCCTTATCGGTGTCGCGACAGGGCCGGCCCCGTATAGCGGTTAATCCGGCCTCAGATCTGACAGCCCCGATGATAGATCGCATCAACAATGCTGAAGAACAATGATGTTTTTCAAGAGTGAAAAAGACCGGAACAAAATCATCAGGTTACGATCTTTTTTCCAGTTACAGGACACATACCGCACAAGACGGAAAATGACAAAAATTGTCAAATTTGAACCGTGTTTAATCGACATTTTTTTGCACACAGAAAATTAACAAAATCATATGATATTGATATTTATATAAAAGATTTATTCACCAAAAAGTTGGCATGACACATGCAATGCTCTGGTCAGTACCGGTAAAGATCGGTCACAACCATAAAATTTTGTTCTCTGGAGAGACATCATGAAGGCTGCTCAAAAAGGTTTCACTCTGATCGAACTGATGATCGTTGTTGCCATTATCGGTATTCTGGCTGCCGTGGCGATTCCGGCTTATCAGGACTACATCGCCCGTGCCCAGGTTTCTGAAGGTGTTGGTCTGGCCGGCGGTCTGAAGACTGAAATCAACGACAACATTCAGGCCGGTAACTGCTCTGACCTGCAAGACGCCACCCAGAACACCAAGACCGGCAAGTATGTGCAAGTCGTGATCGCCAATGCCGCTCCGACCGCTGCCGGCCTCTGCTCGCTGACGGCTACCTACGGCTCCGGTACGGCCGGTACGAACGTCTCTGGCTCCATCAACGGCAAGACCCTGATTTTCTCCATCGATGGTACCGGCCAGCTGAAGAAGACCGGTGGCACCGTTGCTGCCAAGCTGACTCCGAAGGCTGTGCTGTAATCCGTCACGGCTTCCTCGTTGTCGCTTTGACCAAGAACAGCCCTCCAGGGGCTGTTCTTGTTTTCAGCCCTTCCCCACCCTCACGGAATTCAACACTGCCTTCAACGCCCCCGCTCGCACCGGCTTCGCCAGGAACAACACTCCTTCCGCCTTCGCGCGCTGCGGCAAATCCGGATCGGGAGCCGCGGACACCAGTAAGACCGTCGCGTGCGGCCAGCGCGCCCGCAGCGCCTTCGCCAGACTCAAGCCGTCCAGTCCCGCGCCCAGTTGGTAGTCCAGCAGCAGTAAATCAGGCGCTTCCGTCAGCGCGTTGGCGCGCTCCACCGCCGACTCCGCATCCGGCAGGCATTCCACTGCTCCCACCCCCCATTGGCTGAACAGCGCTTTCAAGGCCTCCAGGTTTTGCCGGTCGTCATCCACGCAAAACACGGACAGCCCCGACAACAGCGATTGCCCCACCGGTGCCGGCGCCATCACGGCCGCCGGTGCCGCCATTTGGGCCAAGGGGACGCGCAGGCGGAACACCGAACCCTTGCCCGGCGTCGAAGCGACCGACAATTCGTGTCCCAGACTGTTGGCCATGCGCTGCACCACGCCCAATCCCAGGCCGATCCCCTGCCGACCGCGCGCCGTGGCGTCGACGCGGTAGAAATCCTCAAAGATGCGCTCCAGATCCGCCGGAGGAATGCCGGGACCGGTATCCCAGATTTCCAGCACCACCGACCGGCCGCGCCGCCGACAACCTACCAGCACTTGGCCGTGCGCGGTGTATTTGATGGCGTTGGAGATCAAGTTCTGCAAAATGCGGCGCAAATAGGTCGGGTTACTGTTCACCGTCCACGGCGCGGCGCGGACTTTCAGCTTCAGTCCCTGACGTTCCGCCAGCAGCGAGAACTCGTCATCCAGCTGTTGCAGCAGCGGTTGCAGCGCTACCGGGCGGTTGTCGGGCTCCACCTTGCCTTCGTCCAGCCGGGCAATTTCCAGCAGGGTGGAAATCAGTTCCTCGGTGGCTTTCAATGAATTGTCCAGCTGCCCGAGAATGGCCGGGCGGCGGGCGGGATCGCCTTGCTCCAGCGCCGCCGCAAAGAGCCGAGCGGCGTTGAGCGGTTGCAGGATGTCGTGGCTGGCCAGCGCGAGGAAGCGGTTCTTGGCGGCGTTGGCCGCTTCGGCTTCCCCTTTGGCCTGACGCAGCTGTTGCTCGGTGACGCGGCGCAAATCGACTTCGGCGCGCAGTTCGGCATTGATGTCGCTGATTTCGCGGGTACGCTGCTGCACGCGCAGCTCAAGATGCTCCTTGGCTTCGGCCAAGGCCTCCATTTGCCGCACTTGCTCGGTGATGTCGGTGAAACGCGTGACAAAGCCGCCGCCGGGAATGGGGTTCCCCTGCATCTCGATGACAGTGCCGTCGGGGCGAACGCGGCGGAACACATGCGGCGTACCGCGCCGTAAATGCTGCAGCCGTTTCTCCACATGCTCGTCCGGTGAGCCGGGGCCGCACAAACCGCGCTCGGCGTTGAAACGGACGATATCGGCAATCGGCCTCCCCACCTTCACCAGGCTGACGGGGTAATTGAACAGGTCGAGATAGGCCTGGTTCCACGCCACCAAATGCAAGTCCTTGTCGACGACGCTGACGCCCTGTCCCAGATGCTCCAGCGTGGCGAACAGGATTTGGCGGGAAAACTGGATGACTTCGCGGGTGTCATCGAACAACGTCACCACATCCTCGAAATCCAGTTGCTTGCCGTCCAGCGCGGCTTCCACCATGGCGGCGGCTCCGGCGGCGCCGATCACCCCGGCCAATTCGCGCTCCACCTGCCGGATCAGCGCCAGCGAGGGGGCGGCGGCGTCTCCGGGCTGGAAGGGATGCAGGGTTTCGCGGGCGCGGGCGGAACCGACAAAGCGCTCCAGCAGCGTCATCAGATCATCCGTGGTGATCCGGCCGCGCCGGGCGGGTTTTGGCGGTGGCGCCAGTTCGCCTTCTTCTCGTTGCGGGCGAATGAAGGCGGAGGCCTGCAAGCGGTCGCGCAGATCGGGCCGTGACAACAGGGAAACACCGACATAGGCCAGTGTGTTCAGCCCCAGCGACCAGAATACTCCCCGGCTCAGGGCATCCAGCGGCCCGGCGTCATCCACGCGCGGCAATCCGGCGGCATTGGCCACGGCGCTCATCAGTGACGGCATCATCAACAGCAGGAACCACGACAGGGAGCCGATCAGCAGTCCGGCATAAACGCCATACGCATGGCCGCGCCGCCAGTACAGCCCGCCCACTACGGCGGGCAACAGCTGGATAATCAGCGCGAAGGCCAGCAACCCGGTTTCGGCCAGCTCGTGATCACGGGCGAAACCGGCGTACCAGGCATAGGACAGCGCCATCACCGTCGCGATCATCAACCGCCGCACGCGCAGGATCACCGGCCCGAAATCACGATTGGCTCCCTGTTCGCGGAAGCGGTCCAGCAAGGCGGGCATCACCACGCTGCTGCTGATCATGGCGCTCAAGGCCAGCGTGGCAATGATGATCATCGAGGTAGCCGCCGAGAAACCGCCGATGAACACCAGCGCGCTGACTACGCCCCAGCCCTGCCCCGACGGCAGCAGCAAGACAAAGCGGTCGGCCTGCCCGGTCAGGTGCGGATACAGCTGCATCCCGGCCAGGGCAATGGGCATCACCACCAGCGTCACCAGCAGCAGGTAGCCGCCGAACCAGCCGCGCGCCTGTCGCAGGTGTTTCGGGTCGGTATTTTCGACAAAGGCGACGTGGAACTGACGCGGCAGCAGGAACACCGCGCCCATCGCCAGCACCGTCTTGGTAAAGAAGGACCAGGCATCGAACGGCGTGCGGGCGGCATGGGCCGAGAAATCCGCCAGCCAATGCTCCGGTTTTTGCAGCAGGAAAACCGCCCCGATGGCCAGTGTTACCAGCGCCACCAGTTTTACCAGTGACTCAAAGGCAATAGCCGCCATGATGCCGCGATTGCGGCCGGTCAGGTGCTGCGGCCGGGTGGCGAACAGCATGGCGAAGACCGTCATCGCCAGCGCGCTCATCAAGGCGCTGTTCTGCCACCACACGGCCGGGTCGGCCTGTTCGGCCAGAAGGACGCGGTAGGACTGCGCCACAGCCTTCAGTTGCAAGGCAATGTAGGGAACCACGACGATCAGGCAGAGCAGCGTCACCAGTACTGCAATGCCCTGCCGCTTGCCGTAACGGGTACTGATAAAGTCCGCCAGCGACGCCGCGTTCTGCTGGCGGGTAATACGGGCAATGCGCGTCAGCAGCGCCTGTCCGAACAGCAGCACCAGCAGCGGTCCCAGATAGATCGGCACATATTGCCAGCCGGATGACACCGCCGTGCCGACCGCGCCGTAATAGGTCCAGGAGGTACAGTAAACCGCCAGCGTCAGGCTGTAGATGAAACCGCCGTGGCGTTGCAGGAACGGTTCCGCCGAGGGACGCTCCGCCAACCGGGCGATACCGAAAAGACCGGCGACGTACAGCATGGCGAGCAGGGCGACAATCCAGGGCGTCACTTGGCGGCCTCTTGTTTTGGGGGTAGCGGGACGATGGCGAGCCGCGTGCGTTGACAGCAGCAGGCAAACCGTGGCTTAAATCAGTCTATCAAAAAAGACCGGGAAGCACGGCCATGACAGCACCGGATGATCAATCCGATACCCCGGAAACCCGGTTGGCTCTTGCCCTGAACCGCATTTCACCGCTGGCGCCGGAAGACCTGGCGCGGCTGACGCCGCTGCATCGCAGTTACTGGCCGCGCGGCAGCCATGTGCTGCGGGCGGGGGATCTGGCCAAACAGGTATCGTTCGTGGTCAGCGGCGCGTTGCGGGAATATTACGTGTTGCCGGACGGCCATGAACGCACTCGTTCCTTCAATCTGCCCGGGGATTTTGCAGGTTCGATGTCGGACCTGATCAGCCACGCCCCGTCACGAACCTGGGTGACGGCGGAAGCGCAAACCACCCTGATCAGCGTGGACTGGACGGTCTACCGGCAATTGGCGGAAACCCATGCCGCCTGGGCGCGGTTTGCACGCCGCATGGCCGAGGAACTGTATTTACGGAAGGTGGAGCGGGAATACGAACTGCTGGCGCTGGATGCCGCCGCCCGGTATCAACACACCCTGCAGCGCTGGCCGGATCTGGAAAGCTTGTTCACCCAGCGCGATATCGCGTCCTATATCGGCATTACCGCCGTGCACCTCAGCCGCCTGCGCGGTCGCGGCGAGCCGGATTGAGCAGGAAACCGGTCGCCAGCGTCAGAAAGGCTTCCGGCATTTCCGCAAAGGCGGCGTGACCGCAGGGCAACACCCGCCACTCGGCTGTGGGCAGGCAGCGCCGGGCTGACCGGCCGTCAGTCCACGGCGAAATCACCGGATCGTAGCGGCCGAAGACCAGCATCACCGGGGCCGTGATCTGATCAGCCACTCCCCTGACATCATTGCCGCTGCCGCCAAAGCTGCGCCACACCGCCCGGTTGACTGCCAGCGCAGCCGGGGAAGCCTGCTCGGTTGCCGCCCGAGCCAGCATTTCACGGACTACCGGCGTACGCCGCCGCAAATACAGTCCGGCGAACACTCTGGGCGGAAGCGCCATCCGGCTGCCCTGCCAACGACAGAAGGTGCGCGTGAAAAGGTTGTGTGCGGTGAAGCCACCGGGTGCAACCAGCACCAACGCCAGCACCCGGTCCGGATTTTCCGCCGCCAGCCGCACCGCCGCGTTGCCGCCCACCGAGTTGCCGATGATCCGCAGCGGCGGCAGATCCAGCGCCGTCACAAATTGCTTCAGTACTTCAGCGAAATAGCCGGTACCCATCCGGTCTGCGGACACCGCCGCCGTGGACCGGCCGTAACCCGGCCAATCCGGCGCAATTACCCGGTAACGCGTCGCCAGTTCCGGCATCACCGCCGCAAAATCGCGGCTGTCACCAGGGTTGGCGGACAGCAGCAATAAGGGCTCCCCGGTTCCCGCCTCGCGATAATGAATATTTCCGGCGGGCAAATTGATCATGGGCATGGCGGTTTTCTCCGGATCAGTGCTGGTGAAATGCAGTCTTGCCGATAGATGCCCGGCCTGCATTAACCTGGGTTAATCACTAGACCGCGAAGCACTGTTCAGGTGCGCCGGTTACGTTTATAGTCAAATGGCAAACATGCCTATAACAGGGATATTCCGATGAAAAATAACAAGCTGCTGGGCGTTTTCGCCTTGGGATTCATGATGTCGGGCGCACAGGCCTTTGATGTCGGCGTCGGCGTCAAGGGCGGCACGCTGGGACTGGGGGCTGAAGCCACTTTCAAGGTGCTGGACAACCTCAATGTACGCGCCTCGATCAACAAGTTTTCCCGCTCGGACACTTTCGATGAAAGCGGCGTGACCTATGACGGCGATGCCACCCTCTCCACACTGGGGCTGACTGCCGACTGGCACCCTTTCAAGGGCGGCTTCCGCATTTCCGCGGGCATGATGAAGAACGGCAACGAGTTCGAACTGGAAGCCAAGTGTACCCAGTCCTGCGATGTGGACGGCACCCAGTACAAGAGCAATGCCGGCGATCCCGGCCGCATCAACGCCATGATCGACTTCAAGAGCATGGCACCCTATGCGGGTATCGGTTGGGGCAACGCCATGAGCGGCGGCAAGCTGTATTTCGGCATGGATATCGGCGTGCTGTTCCAGGACACCCCGCAGGCCAGCCTGACCGCCACCGGCAAGTTCGACAAGACCAGCGGCATTCCGGCCACGCTCGACGCCAGTGATCCCACCTTCCAGGCGCAGCTGAAAAAGGAAGAAGCCAGCCTGCAGGATGAAATGAGCGATTTTGACATGTACCCGGTCGTTAACCTGAACCTGGGCTACCGCTTCTAAACGCTAAACGTCGGGCAACTGCCCGCGGCTGATGGCCAGCTCCATGCGATGCGCCATCAGCCGCAACCCTTCCGACACCGCCATCATCCCCATCGTCGCCGTCACCGCCACGGCGGAACCGTAACCGGCGCAGTTCAGGTTGGCGTCACAACTCGCCCCTTCCGGCATCGTCACCGCTTCGTTGGAATAGACGCAGGCAATGCCGAACTTCTCCTTCAGGTTGGTGGGAAACTTGTAGTCATGGCGCAACTGGCGGCGGATCTTGGCGATCAGCGGATCACGCTCGGTATGGGCCAGATCGGACACCCGCAATTGCGCGGTATCGGTCTTGCCGCCCGCCGCGCCGCACACCACCAGCGGAATGCGGCGGCGGCGGCACCACAAAATCATCGAAATCTTTGCCTGCACATCGTCGGTGCAATCCAGAACCAGTTGCGGCGTGTCGGCCATCAGTTGCGGCAGGTTGTCCCACGTCAGGAAGTCATCCACCAGCCGCAGGTCCAGCCGGGGGTTGATGGCGCGGGCACGTTCCCCCAGCACATCAATCTTGTTGCGGCCGAACGTGCCGTCCAGCGCGGGTAACTGACGGTTGACGTTGGATGGGACCAGCACATCCATATCGATCAGCGTCAGGCGACCGATGCCGGTGCGCGCCAGCGCCTCGATGGCCCAGCTGCCTACGCCCCCTGCACCGGCGACGATGACATGGGCGTGCTGAAAAAGGGCAAAGGTGCGGTCGCCGTAGACGCGGCGCGTACCGGTAAAACGGCGATCGTAATCGTCGTCCGGGAGATCGGGGGCTTGGGGGAGAGTATTCATGGCGGCGGATTATACGCGGTGTCGGCGAAGTCGGACGAGACACCCCGAATAACGATTGCTTTAAATCCGTATCTCATTACAATTGCGCCTCACTTCAAACCCGGAGCGATGCCGTGCTGACAGATTGTCCCATCCTGTTGGACGACGAGCATCTACTGGTCATCGCCAAGCCCGAGGGGCTGCTGTCCGTGCCCGGCAAGGGCCCGGAAAAACAGGACTCGCTGTACTGGCGTCTGCAACAACTCTGGCCCGGCATCCGCGTGGTGCACCGGCTGGACCGCGACACTTCCGGCCTGCTGGTCTTCGCCCGCAACCTGCCGACACAGCAGCACCTGAACCGCCAGTTCGCCGACCGTACCGTCAGCAAGCACTACATTGCGCTGGTCTACGGCCATCCCGCCGAGATGAAGGGCGAGGTCAACCTGCCCATCCGCTACGACCCGGACCATCCGCCCACGCATATTGTCGACTTTGAACACGGCAAGCCCTCGCAGACGCTGTGGTCCGTGCTGGAACGCAGGCCCGGCCACACCCGCGTGCTGCTGGAGCCGGTCACCGGCCGTTCGCACCAGCTGCGCGTGCATATGCAGGCCTTGGGCCACCCCATTGTCGGCGACCAGCTTTACGCCACCGATTTCGATCTTTCCACCGCTCCGCGTTTGTGTTTGCACGCGGAGACACTAGAATTCACCCATCCGGTCAGCGGCGAGCGCCTCCGCCTCACCCTGCCCGCTCCATTTTAGAACGACAGAACACTGCCTATGAGTACTCCCACCCCTGCTATTGGCCAACGCTGGCTATCGGACGCCGAAACGGAATTGGGTCTGGGCATGGTTATTGAAGTCAATCCCCGCACCGTCACCATCCTCTTTCCCAAGAGTGAGGAAACACGCGTTTACGCCCGCCAGAATGCGCCGCTGTCACGCATCCGCTTCAATGAAGGGGATGCCATCCAGGATACCGACGGCAAGCACTGGACCGTATCCGCCGTGCACGAGCGCCAGTTCGTACTGCGCTATGACGTGATGGACGAAAACGGCGAAACGGCCACGCTGGCCGAAACCAAGCTGTCACCGAACATCCAGCTTTCCCGCCCGTCGGAACGTTTGTTGGCCTGCCAGCTGGACAACAACGAATGGTATGAACTGCGCGTGATGGCCCTGCGCGCCCGTGAAAAGCTGGCCCGCAGCCCGGTTGCCGGTCTGGTCGGCCCGCGCGTCGGCCTCATCCCCCACCAGTTCTATATCGCCCATGAAGTCGCCCAGCGCATGGCCCCGCGCGTGCTGCTGGCCGATGAAGTCGGTCTGGGCAAGACCATTGAAGCCGGCCTGATCATCCACCAGCAATTGCTGACCGGGCGCGCCCAGCGCGTGCTGGTGCTGGTGCCGGACAGCCTGCAATAC
>DASUIM010000017.1:0-2044 GCA_036279775.1 Fluviicoccus sp.
TCATCGCCGTGACCGGCATTGCCAAAAAATTGACCGGCCGCCGGGTTGTCGCCCCGGAACCGCCTGCTTAAGCTGACAGGCCGACAAGGGTTTCCGGATCACAACAACAAGACGGTCAACGCTTTTCGAGGTTCGCCATGGACATCGATACCCCCTGCATTCCCCTGGCTCACATCCAGACCTATTTCGACCTGCGCCAGACGCTGGTGCCCGACGCCGAATGGCTGGAACGGCGCACGCAGCTGACGCCGGTGATGGTGCGCAATCCCCATGAACTGCTGGAGCTGATCGTCGGCATCGACCAGCACGACTTCTACCGCCATGCCGCCATCGACTACCAGCCCGGCGACACCGGCTGCTTCATCTCCACCCGGCAGACGCTGGCGCTGGTGGACCAGGCCGTGAAGGCGCTGGACATGCCCTACCTGGGGCTGGCGATGGGCAACCTGATGACCATTTCCCACCACGGCATGGCGGGCGTGGCGGCGGTAACGCAGCCTACCCTGCGCGGCTGTCTGGAAACCATCAGCCGCTTCTGCGCCGAACTGTTCCCGCCGCTGGAGATGAGCGCTGTCACGGAAGGCGACATCGGCACCTTCTCGATGCACGAGAATATCCCGCTGGCCCCGTACACGCATTTCTTCCTGGAACTGAACATGGTCAGTTTCTACAACATCATGCAGCAACTGGTGGCGGAAACCGGGCTGAACCTGCACCACGTTGCCTTCCACTATCCCGAGCCGCCGTGGGGCCATATCTACCGCCGTTACTTCCGCTGCCCGGTGCTGTTTGACCAGCCGGAAACCGCACTGGTGGGCCCGGCGGCGCTGGCCGACTGCGAACTGCCGCTGGCCAACCGGCTGATGGCGATGGCAGCGGAAAAAACGCTGTTCGAGAACATTCCCACCCGCGCCATCCGCCTGCTGCCGCTGCGTCTGCGCCGCCTGCTGCTGCGCTATTACGGCGCGTTCCCGTCGCTGGAGAACGCCGCCAGCGATCTGGGAATGAGCGGTCGTACGTTGCGGCGCAAGCTGGCGGAAGAGGGCACCTCGTACCAGCAGGAACTGGATGCGGTGCGCGAGAAGCTCGCCAAGCAGTATTTCCAGCGCGGCGGCGAGTCAGTGACGGAACTGGCGATGATGCTGGGCTACGGCGATTCCTCGGCCTTTGCCAAGGCTTTCCGGCGCTGGACGGGCATGGCCCCCACGGAATTCCTGGAACAGCGGGAGGCGGCGAAGGCCGAGGTGGTGGAAGCGGCGGCTTAGACACCCCTCATACCCCCGGCATGTGCCCCTGCAACTTCCCGAAGCGCGCCAGCAGCGCCCGGTTCTTCACCGCCAGCGGCCCCGTCCCCATCGACGGCGCGCGCGAGCGGTCGGTTTCGTAGTTCAGGCCCTTGAACACCGGCATGAAGCGGTTGTTGGCGGCATCGCGGGCATAGGGCCGCGTGCGCACCGACAGCGTGGCGATGCGGCGCGGGTCGGTGCGGCGGCTGAACCGGCTGAAACCCCGGAAGCGGAAGTGTTCCTCCACGTAGCGGTGGCTGTGCCGCACCAGCGCGTCCATCAGTTCGTACAGCAGTTCCACCGCCAGTCCCTCACGCAGCGTCAGCGTCAGCGCCAGCCCGTCGTATTCCGCCAGATCGCCTTCCACCCGCCGCGCCAGCGGTGCTTCGCCCAGTTTCAGGTCCACCAGCAGCGCGCCGTTATTGCGCCGCTCAAAGCCGGTGACGGTAAGGCGGCGCTGGGCGAAGTGAACGGTGCTGACCACGGCCTCGGCATCCTGGCGGGACAGCAGCGGCTGGCGGTGGTCGGCCAGCACCTGGTCGGGGTGGGTGGCCATCAGCGGCAGGTCGTGGTGGTGGCTGAAGGCGGCGCTGGTCTTGCCGCTGTCGGGGTCGGTGAGGGTGAGCAGTTCGCGCACCTCGTGCTCGCGCGCCTTGCTGATGGCGAGGAAGGCGGTCTGGATGACTTCGGAGGTGGGGGTGTCGGCGTCGATGCGCCATTTGCGGCCGTAGACCAGCTTGCGCGGGCGCAGGGTGTTG
>DASUIM010000018.1:0-4830 GCA_036279775.1 Fluviicoccus sp.
ACGAAATCCAGCCAGTCTTCACGAACGAATTTACCGGCGAGCTTCTTGGCGATGGGGTTGAAAGTGGTCATGGTCAGGCTCCTGTGTGCCTTGGTGAACGTCTGTACACTCATAATAGCGGTTTCTTGATTTGAGTCAACAAGTGTTCACTAAATTTTTTCACCATTCGTCGCCTTCTCCTACGCGCATCGCGCGCGTAAAAGCCAACGCATTGATTTTTATTTATTTTATTTGAAGGTCGCGAAACGTTGCGCCGTGCATTCACGTGTACACCGGTGACCACCTGTCGGCTGACCGCTCCGTTCACCCTCTCCGCCTCCCCAAAAACCGACTTTTTTGCTAGGATATGGTGAACAATTGTTAGCTCATTTGACGATCATGACCGCTCGTGACGAACGCAAACAGCAAACCCGGCAGTCGCTGCTGGAAGCCACCCTGAAACTGATGAAGGAAGGCCGCGGCTTTGTCAGCATCAGCCTGCGCGAAGTGACGCGCGAGGCCGGCGTGGTGCCGACGGCCTTTTACCGGCATTTCCGCGACATGGACGAACTGGGGCTGGCGCTGGTGGACGATGTGTCGCTCAGCCTGCGCAAGATGCTGCGCGAGGAGCGGGTGAAGGCGAAGGGCGCCGGGCACATAGCGCTGCAAAGCTCGGTGATGATGTTCCTGCTGTATGTGCGGCAGGAGGCGCAGAGCTTTGAATTCCTGGTGCGCGAGCGCATGGGCGGTTCACCGAAGGTGCGTGAGGCGATCCAGCGCGAAGTGCGGCATTTCGTCACCGACCTGGCCAACGATTTCCGCCTGTTCCCGGAAATGCAGAACCTGCCCAGCGATGACCTGGAAATGATTGCCGACCTGGTGATCAACACCGCCATCAACTGGTGCGGCGAAATCCTGGCGCTGACTTCGGACCAGGTGCGGCTGCAATACGAACTGAGCATGCGCGCGGTGAAGCAGTTGCGGCTGATTTTTGTCGGCGCGAGCCACTGGAAGGTGGAACAAGGGGCGGCGGAGAAGACGGCAGCCGCCGTATAATGGAGGAATACTCCCTGATTGCCGGATGCGATTCATGACCCACGTCACCCGTCTTTGCTGCACCCTGCTGGCCCTATCCCTCTGCCCGGCCGTTTTCGCCGGTCCGGCCGTTTCCCCGAAAGTGAAACCGTTGATGGCGAATACCGTCGGTCCGGCCTCGGAAGCGGTGTTCGCGGTGGCGCGGCGAGCTCCGTCCGACGACCTGACCTGGCATACCGTGGAGAAGAGCGCCCAGACGCTGGCGGATGCGGGCAAGAAGCTGAAAAAGCTGACACCCGGCAACGATGCGGTGTGGCGGCGGCAGGCAGGCCTGCTGATTGAGAATGCCACGGCGGCGGCGGTTGCCGCGAAAGCCCGCGACATCAACAGGCTGAACGCCGCCAGCGAGGCGGTGTTCAATACCTGCGCGGGGTGCCATCAGGCATTCCCGGTGAATCCCTGAGGATCAACCCGCCAATTCATTCACCGCCGACGCCGGATCAATCAGGATCTTGGCGTGCCCCCCGGCCTGCCCCAGCGCCGTGAACGCAGCATCCACCCCGCCCAGCCCGACAGTGGCGGTCACCAGCGGCGAGGCATCCACCTCGCCTTCCGCCAGCATGTGCAGCGCCTGCCGGAATTCCAGCGGCGTATAGCCCAGCGCAAAACGGATATCCAGTTCCTTGTTGATGCCGACGGCGGGCTCGATGGTGTCCGCCTGCATGCAGACGCCGACCACCACCACGCGGGTAAACATTGGCACGCCGTCGATGATGGACTGCAGAATGCCCGGCGCGCCCACGCACTCAAACACCACCGGATGCTTGCGGCCGACAATGCGCTCGCCCGCCGCCCACAGCGGCCACCACGGCACCGGCAGCAGGTCCAGCTTTTCCTTGGTGCCGACGGCCAGTTCGAACAGGTCCTGCGCCTCGTGGATGAAACCGGACTTGCGGCGGCTGCTGAACGGTGATTCTTGCGAAGGGTCGATCACGCGCGTGGCGCCGCAGCGTTCGGCCATGGCGCGGCGCACCGGCGAGAAGTCGCTGGCGACAATCTCGCGCACGCCGCGCGCCTTCAGCAGGCAGATGATGGCCAGACCCACCGGGCCGCAACCGATCACGATCGCGACGTCACTGCTTTTCACTTCCCCGCGCAGCACGGCATGCCAGGCCACGGCCAGCGGTTCGGTCAGGGCGGCGTCCACCGGCGACAACCCGTTGGGAATGGCCATCGCCAGCGAGGCTTCCACCAGCGTCCGTTCGGCATAGGCCCCCGGCGTGTAGGCCGACAGTCCCACCAGGTCGATTTCCTTGCCGCGCCGCAACATCGGCACCGCCACGATGGGCGTGCCGGGTTTCAGCGAAGTGCGGGTGCGCGGGCCGGTATCCAGCACCTCGGCGCTGAACTCATGGCCGAACACCACTTCCTGCGACGAGCTTTGCAGTGCCGTGTAGCCGCTGCGCACCATCAGCTTGCCCCAGTGGTCGCAGTGCTGCCGCACATGCAGGTCGCTGCCGCAGATGCCGCAACGGATCACCTTCACCAGCAATTGGCCCTTGGCGGGCACCGGCTCGGGCCGTTCCACCACCGACAGCACCTTGTCCTTGCACACGACCGCTTTCATGACGCTCTCCGGAATTCAGTTCACCGGATTAAACGTCCTTAACGACCGCCAGCGCAAGGACCGGAATTCACGGCCGGGTTGTCAGCAGGGCTACTCCGCCACCAGCGTCACCACGCTCCGGTCCTGCAGGTCCACCGCCAGCAGGGCCGTGCCGTCCGCCCCGGCCACCAGCCGCTCCACGCACGCCCCTTCCACCCGGTACGCACGCCCCGGCTGCAGGCGGCCCAGCGCCAGCGTCGTCCGCTGCGGGCCTTCCCCGGCGCGCAGCACCAGTTCCAGCCCGCTGCCGTCACTCACCGCCCGCGCCACCAGCACCGCCGGATACGCCGCCTCGGTCAGCAGCGGTCCCTGCCGCCAGGCTTCGGGGATGTTGCCGTTGACCAGATCGCTCATGCCCTGCGCCCGGCCGAAGCGCGCCATGGCATAGATGCCGTTGCCCATCACCGAGATGCCGTGGAAACGGCGAGCGCCGCCATTCCACGTCACTTCCTTCAGCTCTTCCAGCGAGCGCTGGAAGGCCAGCGCCACGTCTTCATCCCCCATCTCGCGGGCGGTGTGGGTGAGCATGGCGCGGGTGAAGGTGTCGCCGCGCGCCAGGTTGTAGTTGCCGAAATCGATGCGGTCCCACAGCTGCCCCTTCAATTGCGGGTGCTTGTGGTCGAAGTGGATGTGGCAGTCACGCACCACATGCCAGGTGTCGCGCGCCAGCTCGGGCATGGCCGGGTTCAGCCAGAAGGCCATCACGGCGTCGTAGGCAATCGAGGTCGGCAGGATGGGAATCTTGGTATTTTCGACGCGGCCCGCGACGAAGCGGCCATCGGTGCGCAGCCAGCCGTCGCGGTCGTAGACCTCGCGCACCCGCTGCACCAGATCGCCGGTCATGGCGGTGCCGTGCAGGCGGTCGTGCATGATCAGCGAGTTGAAGGCGAAGGTGTTGCACATCGGGTAGATCAGGTGCGGCTCGCAGGGGTACTGCGGGCTGTCCGGGCGGATGCGCATGTTGAATTCGATGGCTCCCGCCAGCCGCCCGAAATCGTATTCGTAGCGCTGCCTGTCGTTCCAGCTTAGGGTCAGCGCGCCGGGTTCACTGAAACGGCGGTCGTCGTTCAGCGTTTCGTACAGGCCGACCATCACCCCGAAATAGGCGGAGTACATGACGTTGTTGAGGGCGATGGGGTCCGGGTTCCAGCGGCCGTAGCCGACCAGGTTTTCGTAGGCCCAGTAGCGCCAGACCTTGCGGTCGCACATCTTCAGGATGACGTTGCGCTGCGCTTCCGCCAGATAGCCGGTGAAGGCCGGGGTGCGCGTCAGCTGCGACAGCGCCAGCGCGTAACTGAGGCTGTTCAACTGGTAGCGCAGCGCCGAGCCGCCCAGCTGCTCGATGTGGTCATAACCCTCCCACTGGTCCAGCGGCTGCAGCGACAGGTCCAGCAGGTAACGCATGATGCCCAGGTCGTCATCGGAGGCTTCAACCACGGGCGGCAGGGAGGCGGTTGTCATCGGCTTAGTCATCCAGAGGCAGGGGTTGCAGGGCGGGTTCGGGCTGGACAGCCCAGGCGGTCAGCAGCCCGGCGGCCAAGGCCAGCAGGCCGCCGCCGTGGAACAGCAGTTGCGGATCGAGGGCCAGCCGCAGGTGCTGGTGGTCATGGTGCGGATGCGGGCGGCCGGACAGCACCACGTCCTGCCCCTGCATCACGAACAGGTCGAAGAGGTGCATGTCGGCCACGCCCAGCGCGACCCAGACCAACCCGGTGAAATAGAGGGTGGAGGCGACGGGATGCGCAATCCCGCTTTCGCCGTCAGCGTCGGCGGCGCGGGGGCGCAACAGCCACAGCGCCGCCGCGCCATAGACCAGCGTGCGCAGCAGCCAGTCCGAGGCGCTGGCGGTGCTGATGATGAAACCGCCCTGCACCAGCAGGAACACGGCCGCGAGATAGATGCCCAGACCAATCAGCAGGCCGCCGCCCGGCGTGCGGTAAAGCGGCAGCGGCGGCCGGACCGGCGCGGGAACGGACAACGGCAACGGTGCCTGCCCCGGCTCGCCGCGACGGGCGACGGGGGCGAACAGCACCGGCGGCGGCGCCTTGCGGAAGGTCAGGCGCAGCCACAGCCAGCGCAGGACGGTGATGAACAGGCCGAGGGCGACGCAGCAGGCCATGATCCGGCTCCGGGCAGGTGAATGACGGCAA
>DASUIM010000019.1:0-3853 GCA_036279775.1 Fluviicoccus sp.
GCGTTCAAACAGCCGCCATTGCATCAGTTCGCGGGGCAGCGACTGCGTGTGCTCGTTGCTGTCCAGCACCTGCTTGTAGCACTGCCAGCGGAAGCTGATGGGGTACTGGATGTCGAAGTGGGCGGCCACGCCGAAGCGTTCAGCCCAGCACAGTTCCAGCCATCGGCCCACGGCGATGGTGGGCACGAGGACGGTCAAGGGTTGCAGGGGGTCGCTCACCGGGTCGCCCAGCGCTAGGCTGAGGGCGTCGAACAGGGTGTTCAGGTCGTGGGATTGGGTGATGGTGAGCATATCCGGATGCGACTCCGCAGAGAGATGTTTACGGTAACAGAAAAAGTTCATCAGGTGACTGCGGCCGCGAGCACACGCGACATGCTGTGACGCAGGCTCGAATGTCTACCGCCCGCCAGTCCCAAAAAGGCTGGTTAGCTGATTCCCGTTCCCGACAATCCGCCAACTGGCATCACGGGTCAGGTTGGCGACAGGATCATAGTAACCAACCACCCGGTAGCCGGCGTCACGAGCCACCCAAGAACCGTCATGACGCTGTTCGATACGCCCGATGATGCGTTGCTGACTGTCCCGAAAAACCTGTTCATTCATGTTGATACCTCCTTCAAAGGATCGCTCTTGTGTTTCATCAACACTCAGAATACGCTCCGATCACGACAAAAAATGTCGTCTTTGGCAATAGGAGTCCCGACATGGCTCACAAGCTGTCGCTGGCGGAAAGGCAATTGGCGCTGTACCGCTTTTTGGAATTGGAAGAACAGAAACAACCGGGCCGTTACTGGCAAACGAGTGAGTTATTAAGCGCCTGCAAACTCTACCGACCCGATGACACCGGGGCACTGCGGCAATTGCAGCGTGATCTGAAGCAGTTGCATCAAGAACGCGTGATCGAACGGATTCCGGGTAGCGCCAGAAACTGGCGGTTAGGCCAGCGCGTGCATCAGGGGCTCCTGGATACCCAATCGGCGCTGGCCATCAAGGAGCTGCAGGTGATTGGGCGGTTCCCGATCCTGCCGCGCAACCTTCGCCATATCGACAGGCTGTTTACCCGTGCGGACCAGGTACTGGCCGAAACGCCCAACCGCGCTATGCAACAATTGGCCAAGAAAGTGGTATACAAACCCTGGGTTGCCGCCCGCCAATTGCCGGAGGTTCCCGGAGAGGTCTATGACCTTCTGATGGATGCCTGCTTGCAGGAAAAGCCTATCTTGTTCAGCTACCGGAACTTGCGGGACAAACACAGCCAGCCTCGGGGAAACCCGCTGGGCATGATCATTTACCGAGGTATCCTGTATCTGGTCTTATTACCGGATGGCGATGACACTCCCCGTCATTATTCCCTGCATCGTATCGCGCATGTCGAAACCATCCCCAATGCCACTGCCCGGCTTCCCGCACACTGGAAGGGCATTGCTGAATATGCAACCCGAATTTCTTTCCACCCGGACAAGGCCAAAACTCCGGAATACGTCAGGCTTCGCTTTAGCGACAAGAGCAGCATCCAGAACCTGATTGATGCCCCTTTTCTGGATTGTAAACAGCATATCGAAGAGTCCGAAATCAAGGGGCAATACATCCTTACCGCGCACCTGACACCTAACCGAGAACTGCTGAACTGGTTGCTTTACTACGGCCGATTTGTGGAGGTTCTGGAGCCTGATTCCCTTCGGCGTCGAATGAGGCAGGAACTGAAAGACATGCTGGCTCTTTACCAGAATGCCTAGCTTCACAACCCGACTCGAAATTTCAAAGACGACAAAAAATGTCGCTTCCACTCGGTATAGTCACTTTCATCGAATCCATGATAGCGAGGAAACAAGACATGAAAATCAAACTGGCCCAAGCCCTGCTGCGGCGCAAGGAGTTACAGGGAAAAATGGATGTTCTGCGACAAATCAATGAGAAAGCCCTGTTTGAAGTCAAAGCACAACGCCGCCAGGTCACGGAAAGCATTGATGATATTGTCGCCCAGATTCCCAAGCTGACCGCCAGCCAGGTCACGGCCGAGTTTGACTGGCATGCCCGTCAACTGCGCTTGATCGACGCCGCCATCCAGCAGGCCAACTGGACCTGCAATATCGAAGTTGAACCCAGCACCATGAGCGACTACCACGTTGCCTGAACGCGGGAGGCAGAAGCCGGTGGCTTGTTGCGTTCGGGGGATGGCCGCTCCGTGCCTGAAACGGAACAGATTGCGCAATCAACATGCGTCCGAGCCAAGAGTAAATGGCTATTCACGCCAACCCGTCCATACGGTGTCTGGCCGTGAGTCCACCCGTCGGACCGACGACGAGGGTTACTTCGACTGAGAGAAAATTTCGGACTGAAAGACCGATTGACCTCATACCCGAAGCCACGTAACAGGAATGCCCCTAAACCGATTAACCAACCCCGGAAGAGGCCATCGCCTTCTGCCGCTACGATTAAATTTTTTCAGAGTAAACCACGATGAACAACGCACCGAAATCGCTGAAAACCTGGCTCGCCGCTCACCTTGGCGATCTCTGCACGCCCCTGAATTCCGATCAGGCCTACTTCCGTCCCTTTGTCTGCAAGGGCGATATCGAAACGGCGGACATCTTTCTGGTGGGCATCAATCCGGCGACGCCGATTCATCCGTCGGACATGACGCTGGATAACTATATGCATCTGCTGCAGGACTATGACCGCTTTCTGGCGCTCTATTCCTCCTTGCGGCAGGCACAAGGCAAAACAACCAAGTCACGGACCAGGACGGGCATGGATGCCTTCATTCAATGGCTAAGTTCAGCCTGCGGACACGCCATTCTTGAAACCAATGTCATTCCCTATCCCACCAAGGATGTCAAAGCGCTGCGTAAAGTGCCTGAAGCGACGCAAGCCCACGCCAAAGCCATTTTCATGAAATTGCTGACCACCCTGAAACCCCGCCTTCTGGTGGTGCATGGCAAGGAAAGCGCCTGTGTGCTGGAAGAACTGCTGATCAATGCCGGACTGCTTGCCGCTGGCGAGACACGCTCGGCGGCGCCAATTGAAACACTGGAGTCCATGACGCCTTGGCTGAAGTTTACTTATCCGGATGGCAAGCTGTGCCAAGTCGTTGTCTGCCGTCATTTTATGTATTACGGAAAGAGCGGCGAGTCTTTCCGCCTATTCCGGGAACGTCTGGAGAAGCTTCTATAAGTCGGAGCACTGGGACGAGTTGTTACACATAGGTGCAACGCATGATAAAAATTCCCAAGCGATCCCATTGGCAGGAACAAGCTCAGGTGGGCCTGACAATCCAGAAACCCCAGAGCGCGATAAAACCCCGCCACGCGGTCGTCCTTCGCATCCACCAGTATCCCGGCGCTACCGACGACCTGGGCGGCGCGGCGCGCCCGGTCCAGGCCGGCAACCCCGCTGTCAAACGTCTTTTGGCCGTGGCGTCCAGTCAAGGCATCCAGTCGAATCAGTCCGGCGGCCTGCGCAGTCATCCATCAATGATTTCAAGGCGGCATTAGCGGGAGGCGGACTTTCCAGTGCACCGAGAAAACGATTACCTTCCGCGCCGGACAAACTCACCAACAGCTCCGGCTCAGCACCGACACAATCAACCGCCATTGCCATGTTGCATACTCCGAGGAAGATAACCACATTCAGAATAGTCTCGTTGCAGCACAGCGTCACCAAACCCACTTTTCAATGCCCCGAACACCCCGGCCCCTCCACCCGGCTCCTCCCCCCCGCCCCCGGCTCCACCCGGATCTGCGTGCCAATCCGCTCCTTCAACTGCGCCACATGCGAGATCACCCCCACCAGCTTGCCGCTCTGCTGCAACCCGGACAGGGCGCTGAGGGCGGTATCCAGCGCGTCTTCATCC
>DASUIM010000020.1:0-2510 GCA_036279775.1 Fluviicoccus sp.
TGCCCGCCAGCCGGTTGGCCAGGCGCAGCGCGAAGCTGTCCATCGGCCCGGACGGCGGCACGCCGACATCCCAGTAGCCCAGACGGCCCGGCCAGTCCTGCACCGTGCTCTGCACGCCCGGCTCCAGCACTTCCAGCGCGGCGGAGCGGTAGCGCAGCGTGTTCAGGTAACGGGTGGTCTGGCGGCCGTTGCCGAAGACCTCGTCGCCGATGATCTGGCGCAGGTAGTCGAGGTTGGTCTCGATGCCGGCGATGGCGGTATCGGCCAGCACGGCGGCCATCTTCGCCACGGCGGCATCGCGGTCGTCGGCGGTGACGATCAGCTTCGCCACCATCGGGTCATAGAACGGCGAGACGCTGTTGCCCGCGCGCACCCAGGTTTCCACCCGCGCCAGCGTCGAGAATTGCACCTGCGTCAGCAGGCCGGAACAGGGCTGGAAATCGCGGCCCGGATCTTCGGCGTAGAGACGCACCTGGATCGACGCGCCCTTCGGCACCGGTTGCACCAGCGCCAGCTCGCCCGCCGCACAGCGGATCATCCATTCCACCAGATCGACGCCGGTGACTTCCTCGGTGACGCCGTGTTCCACCTGCAGCCGGGTGTTCACCTCCAGGAAATAGAATTCACCGCTGGCGGCGTCGAGCACGAATTCCACCGTGCCCGCCGAGCGGTAGGCCACCGCCTTGCCCAGGCGCACCGAGGCCTCGAACAGCCGCGCGCGCTGCGCGTCGCTGAGATGCGGGGCCGGGGTTTCCTCGATCACCTTCTGGTTGCGGCGCTGTACTGAGCAGTCGCGTTCGCCCAAGGCAATGACATCGCCCTTGCCGTCACCAAAAATCTGCACCTCGATGTGCCGCGCCTGTTCCACATACTTTTCGAGGAAGATGCCCGCTTCCTTGAAGTTGGCGCGCGCCAGCCGCTCCACCGAGGCATAGGCCTCTGCCAGCTCGCTTTCGCTCCAGATCAGCCGCATACCGATACCGCCGCCGCCCGCCGTGCTTTTCAGCATCACCGGGAAACCGATGCGGCGCGCTTCCGCCAGCGCCACCCCCGCGTCGGCCAGCAGGCCGGAACCGGGCAGCAAGGGCACCTCATGCGCCATCGCCAGCGCGCGCGCCTCGTGCTTGTAGCCGAAGGCGCGCATCTGCGACGGGGTGGGGCCGATGAAGGCGATGCCCGCCGCCTCGCAGGCCTCAGCGAAATCGGGGTTCTCGGACAGGAAGCCGTAGCCGGGATGGATCGCCTGCGCGCCGCTGGCCTTGGCCACGGCCAGGATCTTCTCCACCTGCAAATAGCTGCCCGCCGCCGGGCCTTCGCCAATGCAATGCGCTTCGTCGGCCAGTTCCACATGCAGCGACTCGGCGTCGGCCTCGGAATACACCGCCACCGAGGCAATGCCCATGGCGCGCAGGGTGCGGATGATGCGGCAGGCAATGGCGCCGCGGTTGGCAATCAGGACTTTGCTGAACATCGTTTCCTCATCGGCAGGCCGTCCTGCCAAGGGTTGTCGCGCGCCGGGCCGTCCCGGTCGGGGTTGTTCTCAGACGTTCACGCCGCCCACACCACCATTTCCACCGGCGTCGGGTTGTAGGCGTTGCAGGGGTTGTTGAGCTGCGGGCAGTTCGACACCAGCACCAGCACGTCGCGGGCGGCGGTGACTTCCACGTACTTGCCCGGCTCGGAAATACCGTCGGCGAAAGTGAGGCCGCCTTCCGGCGTCACCGGCACGTTCATGAAGAAATTGACGTTGTGGCCGAGGTCGCGCTTCGTCAGCCCCAACTCCTCATGCTCCGCCAGCGCCAGCAGGAAGCTGTCGCGGCAGCTGTGCATGTAGCGTTTCTCCAGCGCGTAGCGCACCTGGTTGCTCTCGGCGGCGCAGGCCCCGCCCAGCGTGTCATGGCGGCCGCAGGTGTCGGCGGTGATTTCCACCAGCACGTTACCGCTCTGCGACAACAGCTTCGAACCGCAGGTCAGGTAGACATTGCCCTGCGTGCGCAGCGTGTCGACGGCGCTGTAGCGGTCGTGCGGGTCGGCGGCGTCGAAGAACAGCGTGTCCACCGCCTGATTGCCTTCCAGATCGACAATGCGCAGCGTCTCCCCGGCCTTCAGTTCATAAATCCAGTAATCGCCGGCGCGCACCACCTCGCGGTGACGGGCGGTGGCGGGATCCAGCGAGCTTTCGCGAATGCAGAAACCTTTAGTCATCACTGTCTCCTCAATGGCCATGCTGGCAGAAACAGCGGGCAGTCAGCGCCAGCCCGCGCGCGTTTTCGGGCCGGGACAGGCGGCAGACATCGTCCTCGCCCGCCAGCCCGCAGTCCCAGACCTGCGCCCGCACATCCACCGGTGCGTACACCGGGTTGGGGTCGAGCGGATGCGGAATCACCGCCAGCACCACCAGCACGTTCATGTCGGCGCGCAGGTCGACGGTGCTGCCCGCCGGGGCGTGGGCGTTGTCGAAGCCCATGTTGCCGTCGGCGTCGATGCCGATCTTGCTGAAGACGTTGAGG
>DASUIM010000021.1:0-1583 GCA_036279775.1 Fluviicoccus sp.
TGGTGCTCATACGCGCCCGCGCCCAGGAAGCACAGCGCCCCGGCGTCCTGGTTGCTGCGGTCCGTCATCCGTCGCAGTGCATCCATTTCGCTCAGGCCATCGGGGATGGCGTTCAGGGGGCGGCAGCGCAGGTGGGCCGGAATCTCGTCAAAGAGATCATCCAGTCGGCTGGCGCCGATGGACTGGAGCATGGCGCTCACATCGGCTTCGGTATGGGGAATGAAGGGCATGGACAGGCTCGTATAAGCTGGGTAAAGCGGGAGAGGCCTCTCCCACAAAGGAAGAGGCGGGTAAAACGAATCAATGCTCGGCGGCTACCTGGGCATCGTATTCTTCGCCGGACATCAGGTTGTCCAGTTCGGAAACGTCGGAGACGCGGATCTTGTAGATCCAGCCTTCGTTGTACGGGTCGGTGTTGATGATTTCCGGGGTATCGCCCAGCGCTTCGTTGACGGCGATGACTTCACCGGAGACCGGAGCGTAAATGTCGGAAGCCGCCTTCACCGACTCCACGACACCGGCTTCATCCCCGGCGGCGACGGTATCGCCGACTTCCGGCAACTCCACATAAACCAGATCACCCAGCGCTTCCTGGGCGTGGTCGGTAATGCCGACGGTCACGACATCGCCATCCAGACGCGCCCACTCGTGGCTGCTGGCGTACTTCAGATCATTAGGAGTATTGCTCATGATTTTCTCGCTTGAAGTCGGACGCACTGGCCGGTGCGCCCCGATAATGAAAACTTAAACCAGCGCCTTGCCATTGCGGACAAAGGGCGGTTTGACGACAGTGGCGGCCAGCTTCTTGCCGCGGATTTCCACCTGCACCTGCGTAAAGTCCCCGGCGGGCACGCGCGCCAGCGCAATCGACTTTTCCAGGGTCGGCGAGAAGGTGCCGGAGGTGGTGATGCCCTCCCCGACGCCTTCGACAATCACTTTCTGCTCGGCGCGCAACACGCCCTTGTCCTGCAAGACCAGGCCAACCAGCTGCTGCGCTACCCCGGCGCTTTTCTCGGCCAGAATGGGTTCCTTGCCGATGAAGTCATGATCCCAGGCGATGGTCCACGCCATGTTGGCCGCCAGCGGCGACACATTGTCGTCCATTTCGTGACCGTAGAGGTTCATCCCGGCTTCCAGACGCAGCGTGTCCCGCGCGCCCAGACCGCAGGCCGTCACCCCGGCGGCCAGCAATTGCTGCCAGAACCCGGCGATTTCCGCCTCCGGCACCAGCATTTCGACGCCTTCTTCCCCGGTATAACCGGTGCGGGCGATAAACCAGTCGTTGCGGAACTCCTTGCCCTGAAATACTTTCAGACCGGCAATCAGCGCGGCCGCTTCGGCACCCAGCACTTCACCGACAATGGCGTTGGCCTTGGGGCCCTGTACGGCGATCATGGCCAGATCAGTGCGTTCATTGATCGACACGCGGAAGCTGGCGGCCTGAGCCTGCATCCAGGCCAGGTCCTTGTCGTGCGTGCCGCAGTTGACGATGACGCGCCACAGGTCCGGGTTGGCGTCGGTCGGGGCGTAGACGATCAGGTCGTCGATCACGCCGCCCTGCGGGTTGAGCATGGCGGAATACA
>DASUIM010000022.1:0-21761 GCA_036279775.1 Fluviicoccus sp.
CGTCCAGTGGAACAGCCGGACGGCCGGCGGCCATATCGTCAGCATCATGGCTCAGTTCTTGGCCTTCTTCTTGACGATGGCGCCGTTCACCGGGTTGAAATAGACCTCGATCTCGACGAATTTGGTCTTGGCCTCGTTCAGGCCCCAGCCATAGATTTCGTAGCAGTTGCCGTCTGTCACAAAGCGTTTGATGGCGAAACCGTACTCGTTGACGATTTTCTTCTGCATCTCCAGCACCGGCAGCCACTGGCTTGGCGGGGCCTTCGGGCAATCGGCGGCGGCCGAGGCCAGGCCGGAAGCCAACATCAGTGCCGTGGCAGTCAGGAAGTGTTTCATGGGTGTTCTCCGGGTCAGTCAAACGCTCGCCCAGCGGCGAAGCAGGTTGTGGTAAATGCCGGTCAGCGGCAGCAGCGCTTCCGGCGGGGTTCGGGCGGCGGTCAGGGACTGGATCGATTGATCCAGATCGAACAGCAGCGTGCGTTCGCCGTCATCACGCACCATGCTTTGAATCCAGAAAAAGGCGCAGACGCGCACGCCGCGCGTGACCGGGGTGACGCGGTGCAGGCTGTCGGCGGGATAGAGTACCAGATCCCCGGCCGCCAGCTTCACCGCCTGTGCGCCGTAACGGGTCTCGATGGTCAGCTCGCCACCGTCATAGTCGGCCGGATCGGTCAGGAACAGGGTGGCCGACAGGTCGGTGCGCAGGGAGCGGCGGTCCGGGCCGAAGGTCATGACGGCGCTGTCGATGTGGTTGCCGAAATGCTCCTGGTCGCGATAGCGGTTGAAGCGCGGCGGATAGATCTTTTCCGGCAGTGCGGCGGACAGGAACAGGGGATGGTTGCCCAGCACCCTCAGGATATGGTTACCCAGTTCCTGGCGCACCGGGCAGCCGGCGGGCAATTGCTGGTTCTGTTTCACGGCAACTGCCAGCGAACCGGCGGACACCCGGCCGTCCTCCCAGCCGGCGCTGTCCAGCCGGGCGCGGAAAGCCGCCACGGTGGCGGGGTCCAGCAGGTTTTCAATCACGGTCAGCATCATCAACTCCGTTGGATGGCCCGACGGGCAGGCGAAGGGGTTCAGAACTCATAGCTCAGCGTCACATTGGCGTTGCGGGCGTCGCCGATGTAGGTGAACGCACCGCTGCGGTAGGCGGCCAGGTAATAATACTCATCGGTGACGTTGGCCACGTTCAGGCGCACGCTGGCCTTGGGGGTGAAGGCGTAGGTGGCGAAGAGGTCGAGCACGGTATAGGCCGGCACTTCATAGGCATAGGCGCCGGTGGTGGCGTTCCAGGCGGCAGCGCTGTCGGGCTGACCGGCGTAGCGTTCGCTGGCGTAGGTGACGGTGCCGCCGAAGGCGAATTTCGGGGTGAAGGCGTAGCGCAGTTGCAGGAAGGCGCTGTTCTCGGCGAAGTTGCTGAGGGTGTGGCCGACACCGGTCGGGTCGGCGACGGACTTCAGCACTTCCGACTTCATCACCGCCACGCCGAACTGCGTGCTCAGCGTCTCGGTCAGGTTGCCGCTCAGGCCGAGTTCAACACCCTGCACCCGGTTCTTGCCGCTGTTCAGGGTGCCGGTGGTGGCGTAGCTGTTGGCGCTCAGGCCTTCCATCACTTCGTCCTTGGTCACCTGAAACACGGCGGCGGTGGCCAGCAACTGCTCGTCGAACAGGTTCCACTTCGTGCCCAGTTCGAGATTGGTGGTCTTCTCCGGGCGGCTTTCGGTGACCAGCGCCGGGTTGCCGTTGACCGTACAGACGCCGCCATAGCCGCAGTTCGCGCCCAGGTCGGACTCACCGCCGTTGATCTCGGAGGCCGTGCTCCAGTTCAGGTAGACATTGCCTTCGTCTGTCAGCTTGTAGACGGTGCCGAGGTGGAAGTTCCACAGGTTGTCGTCGTAAGCATAGACCGTCTGCGCCAGCGTGCCGGTGTTCTGCACGGTGTTGCTGTAGTCAAAGCGGTCGAGGCGCGCGCCGCTGAAGACCTCCAGTTTGTCGGTCAGCTCCACGGTATCCATCACCGACAGCGACACGGTCTTGATCCGCCAATCGGAATCCCACAAACCCTTGGACGGACTGCGACCCATCAGCCCGCCGATGTTGCCGATGGCATTGCCGTTGGCGTCGAGGATGCAATACGCATTGTTGGTGGTCGCCGTCGCGCCGGTAATGCAGTTGGCATTGGCATTGTTGGCGGCGGTCAGGCCGGTGTAGACACCGTTCAGCACCTGCGAGTCGGTGTATTCCGCGCCAAAGATGAATTTGTGCAGCTGGCCCGCCAGCGTCGTATCGAGGAACAGGTTGAGCTGGTCGGCCAGATAATCCACCTGCTGCCAGCCGTTGTGCGTGCTAAGGGTGATGGTGTCGATGCCGGGCGCGCTGTCATTGGCGCCGCGCACCGTACCGCGCGCGCCGGTGGTGACATAGGCGTTTTCGGAACTGCCGCGCCGCAGGCTGTTGCTCAGGCGCAGGCTGTCGTTGAAGCGGTAGGTGGCGCGCAGCGTGGCGACATCCACATCCGCGGTCAGGAAATCCTGGTTTTGCAGGTAGACCGGAATATCGGCGCGAGGCTTGCCGCCGTTGGGCGCGATGTAGGTGCCCAGGTCCGGCTTGTCCTTGGCGGTCAGGTGATAGACATCCGCCAGCAGCTCCAGCTTCTCCAGCGGTTGCAACAGCAGCGAGAAGGCATAGCCGGTGCGCTCGCGGTCGGCCGGGGCGCGGTCGGGAATCTGCTCGTAGGCCTGCAGCAGGTTGGCGCGGAAGGCGGCGGTGTCGCTGAGGCGGTGGTTGGCATCCAGCTCGATGCGGCGGTATTCATCGGTGCCGAACCCGGCCTTCAGCTTGGTGAAGTCGTACTCGGTGCCGGCCTGCTTGCTGACGCTGTTCACCGCGCCGCCGATGGTGCCGCGCCCGGCAAAGGTGGCGCTGGGGCCCTTGGAAATTTCCACCTGCTCGCTGGCAAAACTTTCGCGGATGGTCATGCCGGGATCGCGCAGGTCGTCGACGAAGACATCGCTGCGCGCTTCATAACCGCGAATGATGTAGCGGTCGCCGAAGGCATTGCCGTTCTCGCCGGTGCCGAGGGTGATGCCGGGCTGCGCCTGCAGGATTTCACGCAGGTCGGAACGGCCCGATTCCTCGATCTGGGTCTTGGTCAGCACGCTGATGGTCTGCGGCGTCTCGGCCAGCGGCTCGGCGTGGCGGGCGTCGCCGGACACCCGAGCCTTGTAGGGCGCGCCGGGCTGGGCGTAGGGGTTGGTGTCAATGGCGCGGCCCTCCACCTGCAGGGTGTCCAGGCTGACCGCCGCCTCTTCCGCCAGCACCGACGGCGACAGCAAGGCGGCGGAAACGCCCAGCACCACCGCGGGTCGGGACTGGACAGCGCGGCGCAACGAAGCGGGCTTGCGGATCGGACTGGCGGGCATCATGAACTCCTGAAAAAGACAGTGGAATGAAGGCTTAACGGGTAATCAGCGAATACTCGACGGGAATGGTCAGCGTCAGCTTGTCGAGGCCCAGCTCGTCGGGCAGCGGCGGCATCGGGCTGGAGCGTTGCAGCATGTCCAGCGCCGCCTGGTCCAGCCCCGGTTCGCCGGAGCCGATAACAATGCGGGACGACAGCAGCTCGCCGCTGCGGCTGATGGTGAAGGTCAGCACCACCGTGCCCTGGGTCTTGGCTTTTTTCAGCGCGGCGGGATAGGTCTTGTGGGCGTTCAGCCAGGCCTTCAGTTTGCCGAAGTAAGGGTGGCGGGCGTGGCGTGAACCGATGCCGGAGCCGGTGCCCTGACTACCGCTATTCGCCACAACACCGGCGGCCGGCTGACCAGAACCCCCGGCAAGCCCGGGGGTTGCTCCCTGTGCGGCGATAGAGCCGGAGCCTCCGACGTCAGCCGCTGCGGCACCCGCCACGGCATTCGGCGCGGCGGTGGGTTGGGCGGCGACGGAGTTTTCCCCGGTCGGCGGGGTAACGGTCGTCAGTACCGGGGTGGCGACGGGAGCAAACGCTTGGGTTGTCACCGCTACCGGGGCGGGCGCGGCAACCGGTTTCGCAGGGGCATCAACGGCGGGCTCCGAGACGGCTGCGGGTACGAACCGGGCAGTGCGGCCAATGTCACCGGCATTCGCCAGCAGCGCCACCGACAGATCATCACCGCTGCCCGCTTCCGCCATTGAAAGTGCCGCCGACGGCTGCATGGCCGCCTGCCCGGCCATCAGCATCAACCACAAGGCTTCCAGCAATACAGCCAGCATGATGGCTGTACGCCACGACTCCGGTCGCCCCGCCGTTACCTCCGCCCCGTAAAACACGTTCTTGCGCTCCGCCTGCCTGATCAACGACCCCATCCTAAACATAATGAGAATCGTTATCAATAGCATTTACTTGGGCGCCGCTAAAAAACCGGACAAAAGTCCGGCTCGGGGAGAATCTCGGGGCGGGAATAGCTCAGCGCAACGACACGCGCTGCACCATCGGCTCGCTGAACCGCGCCAGCAAGGCCTCGACGCTGGGAATGCGCACATGCCGACCCCGCACTTCCACCAGCCCTTCCTCGCGCAGCTTGCCGATAATGCGCGACAGCGTCTCCGGCTGCATCGACAGCCGGGCGGCAATCAGGCGCTTCGGCAGCATCAGGTCAAGTTCGGCGCTGTCGACGGCGCGGTCTTCCAGCTGCTGGATCAGATAGAGGGCGAAGCGCTGGGTGGCGTTTTGCAGGGTCAGGGTTTCCAGCTCGCCCAACCGCTGGTGCAGGCGCACGCTCAGGTGCCCCAGCAGGTGCATGCACGCCTGCGGGTTCTCCGACAGCGCCTGCATCATCGGCGCATTCGGCACGCTCACCAGATGCACCGGCTCCAGCGCCTCGGCGCAGACCGGGTATTCCGAGCGCTGCATGAACATCACCGCCTCGGCAAAGGTCTGGCCGGGATGGATGATCTCCACCACCTTTTCCTGCCCGTCCGGGGAAATGCGGAACAACTTCACCTTGCCCGACAACACCAGGAAGAAATGACTGGCGGGCTGCCCCTGACGGATCAGCAAGGCGGCGGCAGGCTGGTGAAACTCCCGGGTCGACACCATCAGGCGCTCCTGCACCCCCGCCTCCAGATGATGGAACAGCGGGTGCCGCAGGACGGTGGCGCGCACCTCGGGAGCGGGAATCATGGTCATGCACCTCGTGCCGGGCGGTCAGGCCCGGGCGGCTAATCCGGAAAGAAGGCGCGGGAGGCCGAACCACGGTTCCCGCCACGGTTGAATCTAGTCCTCCCCCGGTTGTCCGACACCTCGCCGATCGGCCAGTAACACGCTTTCTGAAGAACAGGAGCCCCCCGGGGAACACCCCTTGGCCGCCGCGACCACCACACGGCCGAATCCCCCAATGCAGCGCGCCGCGGGCTGTGGCAGACTCGGAACACCACCACCACCACCGCTCCGGGGAATCCGCCATCATCCCGACATTGCCGCTCCGCCGCCCCGCCCTGCTGCTCGCCGCCTGTCTGGTTGCGGGCCTGCCCCTGTCCGCCGCGCACGCCGCCGTTGACGAAGCGCAGGCGCGCAAGGCCGGGGAAGCCGCCGTGCAGACGGTGATTCCGCGCAAGATGGCCTACAAGAAGCTGAAGCTGGGCTTCCTGCCCTTCAGCGCCAAGGTCAGCGACCTGACCATTTCCGAAAACGAACGCTTTGCGCGGCACCCGCTGCGTGACTGGCCGCATTTCTACACGGCGAAGGAAATCAGCCTGACGGCCGACCTGCTGCCGCTGCTGATCGGCCGCATTTCCGTGACCAAGCTGGATATCCGCGACTTTCAGGCCAATGTGCTGGTGGACCGCGACTACACCCTCAATGTCGGCGACCTGATGCAGCAGAAGCGCGGGCCGCTGATGAGCTGGCTGCGGGTCAAGGATTTCCATGCCGCCAACGGCGCGGTGCGGGTGGTGGACGCCACGGCGGCGCGCGGCCCGGCGCAGCTGACCTTCGATGACATCGACGTACGCTTTACCGGCTTCGCGCTCAAGGACAAGTTCAACCTGAACGTTGGCCTGCGCACCCCCGGGGCGCAGACCCGCAACGTCAGCCTGCGCGGCATCGCCGGGCCGATTCTCGACACCGTGCGTTCCGAACAGGTGCCGCTGGACGGCGTGCTGACCGTTGACCGGGCGCCGATCCTGCCCTTTTCCGCCTATATCCCCGACGGCCTCACCGCCTATCCCGCCGCCGGCACCGCCTCGATGCAGCTGCAACTGAAGGGCAACGCCTGGGAGGGCATGAGCAGCCAGGGCGGCATCCGCCTGGAGAACCTGGTGCTGGCCTCGCCGGACGGCGCGCTGCGCGGCAAGCCGTTCACGCTGGCGCTGGATATCGGCCGCAATATCGTCACGCTGAAACAGCAACAGATCGCCCTGAACAACATGGCGGTCAGCATGGGACCGAACCGGCTCACCGTCGACGGCGTGGTGCGCGGCATTCCCCGGCGGCCGGTGATCGACGTCGACCTGCGCGCCCCGGCCATCGACCTGCCGGCGATGGAAGAGATCTACCCCTTCTTTCGCGCCTACCTGCCCCGGGGGCTGATGTTCAAGGGCGCGGTGGCGCTGGACGCGCACGCCAAGGGCGACATGGACGGCCTGGAATCGACCGGCTCGCTGGATGTCAGCGGCCTCAGCCTGTTCCTGGCCGATGTCTTCGAGAAGAAGGCGGGGGCCGGGCTCAAGGTCGGCTTCACCGCCCGGCTGGTGCCGAAGGCGTTCACCATCAAGGCGCGCGCCAATATCGCCGGACGCGAGCTGACGCTGCTGAACGCCTGGCTGTTCCGCGACGGCCTGAAGCTGGCGCTGGGCAACCTGGTCAGCGCCCGCCAGCTGGATGCGGCGATCCGTCCCGGCAGCCGCCTCACCGCCGCCACGGTGCGCGGCGTCATGGACTACGACACCGGCTTTGTCAGCTTCCGCGACTTTGCCGCCGACAGCCTGGCCGATGCCGACGGTCCCGTCACCGATGCCCTGTTCACCGGCTCCTTCGACCTCAACAAACTGATCGTGCGCTGGGATGTCAGCGCCCGGCTCTCGGCGTCGCGTTCGCAGGCGCTGGTGAAGGCGGCCCCGGGTCTGGCGGCGCGGCTGGATGCGGACGGCCGCCTGCCGTTCCGCTTCAAGGTGGAAGGACCGATGGAAAAACCCCGGGTGCTGGCTGCACGCCCGGCATTGACCCCGCCGCAACGCTTGTCAGCGGTCGGAAGGGGCGACGCGATGATTGGCGTTCCCTGAGCAACTGTTCATAATGTCGCCTGCCCGGCCGCGCTCCAGCCCGGCGGGCTCCGGCACACGTCGAAAAAAAGAAGAATATGCTGATACCGCCCCGGCCTGTTTCACTCCTGTTCCGCTGCCTGTTCTGGCTGGCGCTGCTGTGCGCCGGCCTGTGCCGCCCCGTCGCCGCGGGCGAGCTGACCGTCGACCCCGCCGCCCCGCGCCTGACCCTGGGCCGCAGCCTGGACTATCTGGCCGACCCGACCCGGACACTGGACGCGGCGGAAGTCCGGCAACAACCCGGCTGGCGGGCGGTACGCAATGACACCCCGAATTTCGGTTACAGCCACAGCGCCCTGTGGTTGCGCGTCCGGTTCCTGAATCCCTCGCCGCAGGCGCAGACACGGCTCCTCGAAGTCGGTTATCCGGTACTGGACAAGGTGCAAATCTGGCTGCAGCCCTCGGCGGGACCGGGCGGGTACTGGCTAATGGGCGACAAGCGGCCCTTTGCCGAACGTCCGATCCTGCACCGTCATTTCCTGGCGCCGGTGGAGTTGCCCGGCTCGGGCAGCGTCGACCTGCTGATCCGCATCGAGACCGGCAGCAGCGTGCAGGTACCGCTGAACCTGTGGCAACCCGACGCCTTCCGCCAGCACGACGAGCAGACCAGCCTGATCCTCGGCATCTACTTCGGCATCATGCTCAGCATGCTGCTCTATAACAGTTTCCTATGCTTCTCGCTGCGGGAAACCCAGTACGCCTGGTATGTCGGCTACGTCGCGTCGATCACGATCTTCCTGGCCAGCCTCGACGGCCTCAGCTTCCAATACCTGTGGCCGACTGCCACCGTGTGGAATGACCAGGTCATCGTCTTCAGCCTCGCGCTGACGCTGTTCTTCGGCGCGCTGTTCGCCCGCAATTTCCTGCACATCGAGCGCGCCGCCCGGCCAGTGCGCATCGCCATGCAGCTGACGCTGGCGGGCAGCCTCGGCAGCGCGCTGGCGGCCTTCCTGACGCAGTACACCGTTTCCATCCATCTGGTGGAAGGCTGCGCCCTGTTCTGCATTCCGGTGATCTTCTCCTTCGCGGTCTACCGGGCGTGGAACGGCTACAAGCCCGCGCGCTTCTACATCGGCGCGTGGTCCTTCCTGCTGTTCAGCGGCATCGTGCTGGCCATGGACAAGTACGGGTTGATTCCGCACTCCGCCCTGACTGTGGTCGCGGTGCCGATCGGTTCGTCGATGCAGATCCTGCTGCTGTCCTTTGCGCTGGCCGACCGGGTGCAGCAGGAGCGCCGCCTGCGCGAACAGGCGCGCCTCGACATGCTGCACATGCAGCAGCAGGCGAACACCGCGCTGGAACGGCGGGTGCAGGAGCGCACGGTGGAACTGATGGAAGCCAACCTGCGCCTGCAGGAACTGACCATCACCGACGCCCTGACCGGCGTCTACAACCGGCGGCACTTCGACGAAATCCTGCACCAGGAAGTGAAGCGGGCGCTGCGCATCGGCGACAGCCTCGGTCTGCTGATCCTGGACGCCGACCACTTCAAGCGCGTCAACGACACCTGGGGCCACCAGACCGGCGATGCCTGCCTGCAAGCCATTGCCCGGGTGTTGCAGGAAAACCTGCAGCGCGAATGCGACCGCATCGCCCGCTACGGCGGCGAGGAATTCTGCATCGTCCTTCCCTCTACCCCGCCGGAGGGCGTGCAACACGTGGCGGAGTGCCTGCGCACCGCCCTCGCCCAGACGCGCATTGCCGGTCCGCAAGGGGATTTCGGCATCACCGTCAGCATCGGCGCGGTCTGCGCCGTGCCCCGATCCCCCGACGATGACATCCGCCTGCTCTCCGAGGCCGACGCGGCGCTTTACCGCGCCAAGGAAGGCGGCCGCAACCGCGTCTGCTTCACCGACCGCACGGTGGCGGAAAACGCCTGAATCAAAACCTTGATGGTTATCAATTCGCCGGAATGCCGAAAAATCCGGCATTCCGGTCATGGTGCACGATCGTCCTTGCCTCTATAACGCACCACTATCCCCGGAATGTGACTTGGCTCACACTATGCACCCCGGAATAACAGGTTGGCCCACCGGTCAAACCCAGAACAAGGAGTAATGCCCATGATCCTGCGTCCCTTCCTCGCCCTGCTGTGCCTTTGCCTGCTGCTGCCCGCCGCCCCGGCGCTCGCCGCCAACAGTGATGACGACCTCGACGAACTGCGCACGCCGCTGGGCAACGAATGGCGTCTGACCCGCCACGACCAGCGCCGCAACATCAAGACCTGGTCGCGGCTGGAAGACGGCAAACGTTATCGTTCATTCAAGGTGGAAGCGGAACTGGAAGGCACGGTGGATGCCCTGGCGCATGTGCTGCTCGATTTCGAGAACTACACCAAGTGGTTCTGGGAAACACGGGACTCGAAGCTGGTGAAACAGGTTTCACCCACGGAATTCATCGTCTACATGGTGCATAACGCCCCGGCCGGATTGCCCGACCGCGACACTGTGCTGCGCGGCGTGCTGGAACCGCAGACCCGCACCAAGCCCTACGTGATGCTGCGCGTCACCGCCGCCCCGGACTACCTGCCGCAGAAGCGCGGCCTGGTGCGCATGCCCGCCGAGGAAATCACCGTCAAGTTCTCGCCCGCCGCGCCAAACAAGATCCTGGTGGAAGCCGAGGGCTATTTCGACGCGGGCGGCACCGTTCCCGCCTGGGCGGCCAACTTCGTGCAGCGCAGCGCGCCGTACAGCGTCATTCTCGGCATGCAGCGCATGATGGGCCAGGACCGCTACATGCTGGCGAAGAGCCCGCTGCCCTTCACGGTCTACGGCTGGTCGAACTACAATTGACCGCTGCGTTTAACCTGCGGCCCAATCGCGCGGCCGCAGGAATTCCTCCACGAAACGTGACTCCACGGATCCCGGTTCCGGCTGGAAGTCGTACTGCCAGGACACCAGATTCGGCAGCGACATCAGGATCGACTCGGTGCGGCCGCCGGTCTGCAGGCCGAAGATTGTGCCCCGGTCATACACCAGGTTGAATTCCACATAACGCCCGCGCCGCACCAGCTGGAAGTTGCGCTCGCGCTCACCGAAGGGCGTGTCCTTGCGCCGCGCCAGGATCGGCCGGTAAGCGTCAATGTAGCCGTTGCCCACCGCCTGGATGAAGGCGAAACAGCGCTCGAAACCCCATTCGTTCAGGTCATCGAAGAACAGCCCGCCGACGCCGCGCGCCTCGTTGCGGTGCTTGATGAAGAAATAATCGTCGCACCACTGCTTGTAGCGCGGGTAGACATCCTCGCCGTAGGGCGCGCACACCGCCTGCGCGTGGCGGTGCCAGTCGCGGCAATCTTCCGCAAAGCCGTAATACGGTGTCAGGTCGAAGCCGCCGCCCACCCACCACACCGGCGCTTCGCCTTCCTTTTCCGCCACGAACAGCCGCACGTTGGCATGGCTGGTCGGCGCATAAGGGTTGCGCGGATGGATCACCAGCGACACGCCCATCGCCTGGAAACTGCGTCCGGCCAGTTCGGGGCGGTGCGCGGTCGCGGATGGCGGCAGCTTGTTGCCGTGCACGTGCGAAAAGTTGACGCCGCCCTTCTCGATCACCGCGCCGCCTTCCAGCACCCGCGACCGGCCGCCGCCGCCCTCGGCGCGCACCCAGCTGTCCTCGCGGAAACGGCCGCCGCCGTCCTCGGCCTCCAGCTCGCGGCAAATGCGGTCCTGCAAGGCCATCAGGGCCTGCTTGGCGGCATTCAGGTCAATTTCGGCGGACATGGAAACTCTCCGGTAGCGGGATTCAGGAAGGACGCAGTACTTGCCCGGTCAGGGCATCGCGGATCAGGGTGGGTTTGTTCTGGCCGCCCAGACGGCCCGGCAGCAGGTAATCGACCTGGCCGCGCAGGCCGCAACGCACCTGCAACGGCGACCGCGCGGGCGGCAGGCCGGTGCGGTTGGCGCTGGTCGACACCAGCGCGCCGCCATACCGGCGGCACAGAGCTTGGACTCCCGGATGCGCCGACACCCGGACGGCGACACTGGCGTGGTCGCCGCGCACCCATTCGGGAAACTCCGGCCCCACCGGCACCACCCAGGTATTCGGTCCCGGCCAGGTCTCGATGACGCGGCGGCACTGGCCGACGGTCAGGCCGCCCAGCCAGGGCAGCACCTGACCCACCTCGGCGGCAATAATGATCAGGCCCTTGTGCATCGGCCGCTGCTTGATTTCCAGCAGCCGCGACACGGCGTCCCGGTTGAAGGGGTCACAGCCCAACCCCCAGACGGCCTCGGTGGGATAGGCGATAACGCCGCCGGTATCCAGAACCCGGACGGCCTGGCGCAGCTGGATGTCGGAAGGAAAGGACATGGTTCACCCGCAGTCAGCGTGACGGGGCCAGTTGCTCGTAACCGCCCGCCACCGTCGCAATACATCCGGCCAGTTCCAGCTCCAGGAGCAGGCCGGCCATGGTGGCGGCATCATACCCGCTCTGTTCCACCAGCGCATCAAAGGACTGCACCTGCCAGCCCAGCACCGTCAGCACGGCGCGGGCGCGATCGTCCAGCGGCAGATCCAGCGGCGGCGGCGCTTCCACCCGGCCCGAGCCGCAGGCCGCCTGCGCCAGCTTCGGTCCCACATCCTCCAGCAGTTGCACCGGCTCGTCCACCAGCCGCGCGCCGTCGCGGATCAGCGCATGGCAGCCCTTGACCTGCGGATTGTGGATGGAACCGGGAATGGCCCACACTTCGCGGTTCTGCTCCAGCGCCTGGCGGGCAGTGATCAGCGTGCCGCTTTGCAGCGCCGCCTCCACCACCAGCACGCCCAGGCTGAGGCCGCTGATGACGCGGTTGCGGCGCGGGAAGTGGTATTGCAGCGGCGCGGTTTGCGGCAGGAATTCACTGACCAGCACACCGTCACGGTCCACGATCGCCTCCGCCAGCGCCGCATGCGCGCGCGGGTAGAGGTCGCACAGGCCCGAACCCAGCACCGCCACGGTTATGCCGTCCGCCTGCACCGCCGCCTGATGGGCGGCGGCGTCAATGCCCGCCGCCAGACCGCTGGTGACGGCCAGCCCCTGCCGCGCCAGCTCGCCGGCGAATTCGCGCGCCGTCGCCAACCCGTTCTGGCTGGGGCGGCGGCTGCCCACCATCGCCACCTGCGGCCACGACAAATGGCCCGCCTCGCCGCGGCAGAACAGCAACGGCGGGGGATCAGCGATTTCGCGCAGCAAGGGGGGATAGGCCGCATCGGCCAAAGTCAGCACGGTGATGCCGTGCCGTTCGATCAGCTGCAGCGCGCGCTCGACATCGGAGCGGATCAGGCGGTCATCGCCGCCGCGCCATTGTTCCAGCGCCCGCACCCGCGCGGGGGACAGGCCCGCCTGCCGCCACAAGGCCGCATCGGCCCGCAACAGCGCCGCCGGATCATCGGCGATGCGCCGCAACTTGAGGAAAGCGGTATGCGACTGCTCCAGCAGACGCCACAACAACAGCCAGGACTCCCGCCCGGCAACACCCGTATCCATAACATCCCTGCACGCCGTCCCGGCGTTTTCCGGTCGAAAAAAAGGCTGTCTATCCAGACAGCCCGAAAGCGGTAAAACCGTTTAAAACGTTGAACGCTCAGTCGCCACTGACCGGCGGACGGATTTCGTCGCCCTGCTTGACCACGGTCGAGGCCTTCAGCACGATGGCGTAGCTGACCTTGTTGAAGGTGCGGAACACCATCGCCAGGCCGGAACGCTCGGACGGCAGTTGCACCAACTCATCCTTGGCGCGGTCGCGGATGACGCCGCCATGCTCGTAGATGGCGAAGGTGTGACCTTGCTGGACGCCGTCACGCTCGCCGCGATTCAGGACAATAATGCTGTTCAGACCGCCGGAACCCAGCGAATTCATGATTTGCAGGATACGGCCGGGCTTGACGTTCTCCGGGTTGAGCGGATGGAAGACAGGCGTGACCGGCATCGCCTCGGAGAGCAGCAGCCGGTCTTCAATGCGCACTTCCTGGGTCGTGCGCGACAGGGACAAGGTACCAACCTCGCCCTGAACAGCCGTGATGTTGCCCGTGGCGATGTCGGCCGCTTCGATACCCAGCACTTCACCGGTCACCGGGTCAACATAGGCCTTGCCGCGGCGGTAAACGCCATAGTTGTCACCGACCGCCAGACTCTTGCCGCGCGCATAGACCTGCTCGCCGCCGCCGGCAATGATGCGGTGACCCAGACCGGCCAGCACATAGGGCGCGCGATCCAGCTCTTCAGGACTGACCACGCGGCTGCCGGACAGGAAGGCGCGGATGGCCTGCAGCGGCACGGCGGGAATGGCCACGCTCATCGGTTCGGAACGAATTTGCGGCAGCAGCTTGCCGGTGCCGGCGTCAACGCGGCCGGAGGCCTTGTTGGTCAGGCGCAGGGCGACATCGTCACAACCGCCGCCGGTGTCCACGGCCACCACGTTGCGATCCTGGATACGGCACAGCACCAGCTTGTCGCCGGGATAGATCAGATGGGGATTACGGACCTGGGGGTTCACTTCCCAGATTTCCGGCCAACGCCAGGGATCCTTGAGGTACCGGTTGGAAATATCCCAGAGGGTATCGCCCTTCTGGACAGTGTAGCGCTCGGGCGCGCTGTTCTTGACATCGACAGGCTTGCTGTCGGCTGCCATGACGCTACCGGCCAGCAGGCCGGCAACCAGAAACAAAACCGGTTTTTTCATTATCAATTCCCTTCTTGGCGGGACTTATGGTCGCAAGGTGTCAAGGCCGCTATAATAAGCAACGATCCGTCCTTACTCTTTACGGCCTAATAGACGCACTTTTACAACATGCTCAAGTGCTTATCAAGCATTGTTGTGATTTAACGGCAGGTGGTTGGCAATATGGCAAAGCTTCCGATACTCCATTTCCCCGATCCGCGGCTGCGGACCCGGGCCAAACCCGTGTCCGAAGTCGATGATAACATCCGCGCGCTGGCCGAGGATATGCTCGAAACCATGTATGACGCACCGGGCATCGGTCTGGCCGCCACCCAGGTCAACCGCCATGTCCGCCTGCTGGTGCTGGACATCAGCGAGGACAAGAGCGCGCCGATGGTGTTCATCAATCCCGTCATTACGCCGCTGACGCCGGACTGCGTGCCGTATGAAGAAGGCTGCCTGTCCGTGCCCGGCTCCTACGACGAAGTGCAGCGCCCGGCCCGTATCCGCGTGGAAGCGCTGGACCGCAACGGCCAACCGTTCACGCTGGAAACCGACGGCCTGCTGGCGGTCTGCCTGCAACACGAAGTCGACCACCTCGACGGCAAGCTCTTTGTCGACTACCTGTCGCCGCTGAAGCGCCAGCGCATCAAGACCAAGCTTGAAAAACTGCAAAAGCAACGCGCCTAGGCGCACCGAATTCCAAAGGAGAGGTTTGTTTCTTGTCCAGTCCCAGTAGTCCGTTACGCATCGTCTTCGCCGGTACGCCGGTTTTCGCGGCCGAATCGCTGCGCGCCCTGTTGCAGAACGGTCATGACGTCGTCGCCGTCTACACCCAGCCCGACCGCCCCACCGGTCGCGGCCGCAAGGTGGAACCCGGTCCGGTGAAGGAACTGGCCCTTGACCGCCAGCTGCCGGTTTACCAGCCCCTCTCGCTGCGCGATCCCGCCGCCCAGGCCGAACTGGCCGAACTGCAACCCGACCTGATGGTGGTGGCCGCCTATGGCCTGATCCTGCCGCAGGCGGTGCTGGACCTGCCCCGCCTTGGCTGCATCAACGTGCACGGCTCGCTGCTACCGCGCTGGCGCGGGGCCGCGCCCATCCAGCGCGCCATCCTGGCGGGCGACCGCGAGACCGGCATCACCATCATGCAGATGGATGCCGGACTGGACACGGGCGACATGCTCTACAAGCTGACCTGCCCCATTTCCGGCCACGACACCTCGGCCAGCCTGCATGACCGGCTGGCGCTGCTGGGCGGCGACGCGCTGCTGCACGTGGTGGACGCGCTGGAAAACGGGGAAACCCTGACGCCGGAACCGCAGGACAGCGCACAGGCCACCTATGCCCCCAAACTGGTGAAGGAAGAAGGCGTGGTCAACTGGTCGCAGCCCGCCATTGAAGTGGTGCGCGCCATCCGCGCCTATAACCCGTGGCCGGTGGCCTATACCCTGCTGCAGGGCCAGGCGGTGCGCCTGTGGTCGGCGCGGGTAGTCGACGACAGCACCACCGCCCCGGCCGGGATGATCGTGCAGGCCGACCGCAAGGGCCTGCATGTGGCGGCGGGCAATGGCACCGTCGTCGCCATCGACACCCTGCAACTGCCCAACGGCAAGGCCTTGGGCTACGCCGACGTGCTGAACGCCCGCCGCGAGCTGCTGCAGCCCGGCGTGGTGCTCGGCGCATGAAGCCACTTTCCATCCGCGCCCTCGCCGCCAAGGCGCTGGCCCCGGTGCTGGCGGGCAAGTCCTCGCTGGGGGCAACCCTGCCGCCGGCGCAGCAGGCCTGCCTGCCGCGCGACCGCCCCCTGTTGCAAAACCTGGTGCTGGGCTGCACCCGCGAATGGGTATATCTGGAAGCGCTGCTGCGTCCGCTGCTGCAACAGCCGGTGAAGGACAAGGCGGTGCTGGCGCTGCTGGGTCTGGGACTCTATCAGCTGCTGCGCACCCGCATTCCGCCGCACGCCGCCATCGGTGAAACCGTGGAAGCCGCCAAGGAACTGGGCTTCGCGCGCGCCGCCGGACTGATCAATGCCCTGCTGCGTCGCTTCCTGCGCGAGCAGGAAGACTTGCTGGTAATCGGCGTCGGCTTTGAACACGCGCATCCGGGCTGGCTGAAGAAACGGCTGGAAAAGGACTGGCCGGAACAGGCCGCCGCCATCCTTGCCGCCAACAACGAACCCGCGCCGCTGACCTTGCGCGTCAACCGCCGCCGCCTGACCCGCAATGATTATCTGGTGAAGCTGAAGGCAGCCGGGATCAGCGCCGAACCCAGTGCGCTGTCGCCGGAAGGCATCCGCCTGCACGAACTGCATGATGTCACCGCCCTGCCCGGCTATGCCGAAGGCGAGTTCTCGGTGCAGGATGAATCGGCGCAGCTGGCCGCCGGGCTGCTGGCCCCGGCCGCCGGCTCGGTAGTACTGGATGCCTGCGCCGCGCCGGGCGGCAAGACCGCGCACCTGCTGGAAACCGCCGACCCGCAACAGCTGTGGGCCATCGACAGCGACGCCGGACGGCTGGAACGCGTGCGCGAAAACCTGCGCCGCCTGCAACTGGAGCATCCGGCGCTGACCCTGCTGGCCGCCGACGCCGCTGATCCCGACGCCTGGGCCGGTGACACCATGTTCGACGCCATCCTGCTGGATGCGCCCTGCACCGGCACCGGCGTCATCCGCCGTCACCCCGACATCAAACTGCTACGCAAGCCCGAGGATATCGGCCGGACGGTGGACTTGCAGGCGAAAATCCTGCGGGCGCTGTGGACGCGGCTGAAGCCGGGCGGCCGCCTGCTGTACGCCACCTGTTCGGTGATCCGCGCCGAGAATGAAAACCAGATCGGGCATTTCCTGAAGGAAACGCCCGATGCGCGGGAAGTGACGATTGACGCGGTATGGGGCCAGGAAAGGCCGCACGGGCGGCAGATCCTGCCCGCCATCGGCGGCGGGGACGGGTTCTTTTATGCGTTGCTGGAGAAGGCTTCCGCTTAGACCTTCCCTCCTGTGCAACAGGGGGGCGATGCGCAGGCATCGGGGGGTTGCTCCCGCCGGACACATCCTCCGCCACAAACACCGTGTTCAACCTACCGCTGTTACCCCCCAGCCCTGCGGGCAGCCCCCCTGCCTGGCAGGGTGGGCGTAAAGCCTTAAACCCAATATTCGTCCGGCGGCGGCGGCATGCTCGCCATCGCCTGCTTCAAGCCCTCCGACCATTGCGTGCGGATCATCGCCCAATAGGGATCGTCATCATATAACCGCCGCCCGGTCGGCAGCCGCAGCGAGTCATTGCTGTACACCAGCAGGTCCAGCGGCGTGCCTACCGACAGGTTGCTGCGGATCGTGGAATCAAAGGAAATCAGCGCGCAGCGCAGCGCCTTCTCCACCGGCGTCTGGTAGGTCAGGGCGCGGTCCAGGATCGGCTTGCCGTACTTGCTTTCACCGATCTGGAAATACGGGGTGTCCTCCGTCGCCGCGATGAAATTGCCCTGCGGATAGATGTTGTAGAGCTGCGGCGGCGCACCGGCAATCTGACCGCTCAGCAGGAAGGAACAGGAAAAGTCGCGGTCGATATCCTCGTGCGCCAGCACTTCGCGCAGGGTCTTGCCCACCAGCCGCGCCGCTTCGAACATGGTCGGCACATTATCCAGATGCACGCCATCGTCACTGTTGATGCGTTGGCGCAGCAGCGTCACCACCGACTGCGAGGTGGCCAGGTTGCCCGCGCTTTGCAGGATGATCACGCGCTCGCCGTCGATGCCGAAACGGTGCAGCTTGCGGAATACCGCGATATGGTCGACCCCGGCATTGGTGCGGGAGTCGCTGACACAGACCAGTCCTTCGGCCAGACGCATGGCGACACAGTAAGTCATTTTTCTACTCGTGAACTTTGATACGGGACAAAGAGCCTTCCCCCGTCGGGGAAGGCGGTGTGCTACATGGCGAACGCATCCGCCAGCCGGTAGGTCATCTGCTGCAGTTGCGCCTGCGCCTCGCGCAGCGCCGTCTGGTCGGGGCTGGCCAGCTGCGGATGACGGCAGGCCTCCACCAGCCGTCCGGCCATGGCCTGCACCTGGCCCCAGGTATCCGGGTTGAGGGCGGTCAGGTCGCGGATCAGCGCCTGCACCAGCGCCGCCGGGTCCTCCGGCGTGCTCACCGACAGCGCCAGTTGCCGCAGCCAGTTGTCCAGGCTTTCCACCGTTGCCCCCAGCCGGATGAAGCGCAAGGCGTCCATCGAGCCGAGCTTGTCCACTTCCTGCTGGATGACGGCCAGCCGCTCCCTGGCCAGGCTGTACAGGGCCAGGTTTTCGGTGAAGGTGCGCAGGCGCGGCAGCTGCGCCTGCCAGTCCAGCCACAAGCTGTTCACCGCCAGCCACAAGTCGCCGCTGATGCAGGCGCGGGTGCCCTGGGCGTCGCCGCGCATGGCCTGCAGGCCGACGGTCAGGCTGGAAGGATTGGATTCGGCAATGAAGAAATCAGCCACGCCTTCCGGGCTGAAGGTTTCGTATTGCTGGTAGAAGGACGTCCAGGAACCGGTCAGGCTCAGGGGCAGTCCCAGCCGCTCGGTCGACGCCGATGACAGGCAGTCCAGCAACAGGGCGGACAACGTACGGCTGCGGGACAGGTAACGTCCCAGCCAGTACAGGTCGGCCGCCGATGACAATAAAAGCATGAACACTCTCCTCAGGAATCAGTCGGCCAGTACCCAGGTATCCTTGGTGCCCCCGCCCTGCGAGGAATTCACGACCAGCGAGCCCGCCTTCAGCGCCACCCGCGTCAGCCCGCCCGGCACCAGCCGCACCGTGTCCTTGCCCGCCAGCACGAAGGGCCGCAGGTCGATGTGGCGCGGCGCGATGCCCGCGCCGACGAAGGTGGGGCAGGTCGACAGCGCCAGCGTTGGCTGGGCGATATAGGCCTCCGGCTTCGCCTTGAGCCGCGCCCGGAAATCCTCCAGCTCGGCCTTGGTGGCCGCGGGGCCGATCAGCATGCCGTAACCGCCGGAACCCTGCGCTTCCTTCACCACCAGCTGCGGCAGGTTGGCCAGCACATGGCTGAGGTCGGCGGGCTTGCGGCACTGCCAGGTCGGCACGTTCTGCAACACCGGCTCCTCGCTGAGGTAGAAACGGATCATGTCCGGCACGAAGGGATAGACCGACTTGTCGTCGGCGACGCCGGTGCCGACCGCATTGCCGAGGATGACATTCCCGGCGCGATAAGCCGCCATCAACCCCGGCACGCCCAGCATGGAGTCCGGGCGGAAGGCCAACGGGTCGAGGAAGGCGTCGTCCAGGCGGCGGTAGATCACATCGACGCGCTTCAGGCCATCGATGGTCTTCATGTAGACGGTGTCGTCATAAACCACCAGGTCGCCGCCGCCGACCAGCGGCACGCCCATTTCCCGCGCCAGGAAGGCATGTTCGAAATAGGCGCTGTTGAAGCGGCCCGGGGTCAGGATGACGATGGTCGGGTTTTCCACCCGGCTCGACTCCGTCAGCGTCTGCTTCAGCAGCGCGGGATAATGGTCAATCGGCAGCACCTTGTTTTCCGCCAGCATGCCGGGGAACAGGCGCTCGGTCATGGCGCGGTTTTCCAGCATGTACGACACCCCGGACGGCGTGCGCAGGTTGTCCTCCAGCACGTAATAGGTGCCGTCGCTGTGGCGGACGATGTCAACGCCGGAGATTTGCGCGTAGATGCGGTTCGGCAGGTCCAGCCCCTGCATGGCGGGCTGGAAATGCTCGTTGCCGAGGATGAATTCCGGCGGCACAATGCCCGCCTTGAGGATACGCTGATCGTGGTAGATGTCGTGCAGGAAGGCGTTCAGCGCCCGCACCCGCTGCTCGCAGCCCTTCGCCATCAGCTGCCACTCGGCGTGGGGAATGACGCGCGGCATGATGTCGTAGGGAATCAGGCGCTCGGTGCCGGCACTTTCGCCGTAGACGGTGAAGGTGATGCCTTCCTGGCGGAACACCGCCTCGGACTGCTGGCGGCAGCGCAGCAGGTTTTCCAGCGGGGTGCGGTTCAGCCACTCGCCCACCCGACGGTAATGCGGCCGCAGTTCGTTGCCGACCGCCATTTCGTCATAGTGTTCCGGGTTGGGAAAATAGCCATAATCGTGTTCGTTGCTGGCAAGGTTTTGGCAGGCCATGATGACATCTCCCGGTAGAATCTGTGTTATAGACTCAATACATTGCAAAAGCTTTGCCAAGAATTCCGGCACCGGATCGCCGGGCCGTGCCCCGATCCGGTGCACACACCCTGGCGGAGCGACCGCCAAATCCGCACAAAACATAGTGTTATCCGAACCGCAGGACCCCCGACATGAACATGCTGCTGTCTGACGCCCCCGACCTCCCGGCCTTCCGCGCCATCACTCCCGAGCTGGTGACCCCCGCCATCGACGCCCTGCTGGCGGAGAACCGCGCCGCCATCGCCACGCTGGCGGCGCAGGATGCACCGGACTGGGGCAGCCTGCCCGGCAAGCTGGAAATCCTGGAGGACCGGCTGAGCAAGGCCTGGGCGCTGGTCAGCCACCTCAACGCCGTCACCAACAGCCCGGCCTGGCGCGAGGCCTACAACAACAACCTGCCGAAGATTTCCGCCTACTACACCGAACTGGGCCAGAACGCCGCGTTGTACGGCAGTTATGAAAGACTAGCCCAAAGCCCGGCGTTCGCCGGATTCAGCGCCGCGCAGCGACAGACGGTCAACAACGCCCTGCGCGATTTCCGCCTGAGCGGGGTGGCGCTGCCGGAAGCGCAGAAACAGCGCTTCGCCGCCATCGAGGAGCGGCTGTCGGCGCTGAGCTCGAAGTTCGCCGACAACCTGCTGGACGCCACCCAGGCCTGGCAGCGCCCCCTGAGCGAAGCCGAACTGGCGGGCATTCCCGACAGCCACCGCGCGCTGCTGGCGCAACTGGCCGAACAGCGCGGCCACGAGGGCTGGATGGCGACGCTGGACTTCCCCGCCTATCTGGCGGTGATGATGCACGCCGACACCCGCGAACTGCGGCAGACGGTCTACCGCGCCTATGTCACCCGCGCTTCGGACCAGGGGGAAAAGCCCGAATTCGACAACTCGGCGCTGATGGCGGAAATCCTGGAGCTGCGCCACGAACAGGCGCAGCTGCTGGGCTATGCCCACTACGCCGAGCTGTCGCTGGTGCCGAAGATGGCGGAATCGGTGGACAAGGTGATGGCCTTCCTGCACGAACTGGCCGACCGCGCCCGCCCCGCCGCCGAACGCGACCTGGCCGAGCTGAAGGCCTTCGCCGCCACCGAGTTGGGCATTGCCGACCTGCAACCGTGGGACACCACCTATGTCGCGGAAAAGCTGAAGCAACAGAAGCTGAACCTGTCGCAGGAAGCGCTGCGGCCTTACTTCCCCGCGCCGGTGGTGATCGCCGGGCTGTTCAGCATTGCCGAAACGCTGTTCGGCGTCAGCATCACCGAAGCGGAAGCCGAGGTCTGGGCGGACGGCGTCACCTACTACGAGATCCGCGAGCACGGGCAACTGATCGCCAGCTTCTATCTGGACCCCTACGCCCGCGCCAACAAGCGCGGCGGCGCGTGGATGGCCAACTGCCGCTCGCGCCGCCGCCTGCCGGACGGCACGCTGCAACTGCCGATCGCCTTCCTCACCTGCAACTTCAACCCGCCGGTGGACGGCCAGCCCGCCCTGCTGACCCACGATGAAGTCACCACCCTGTTCCACGAATTCGGCCACGGCATCCACCACATGCTGACCGAAGTCGATATCAGCGCCGTCGGCGGCATTCACGGCGTCGCCTGGGATGCGGTGGAACTGCCCAGCCAGTTCCTGGAGCACTGGTGCGC
>DASUIM010000023.1:0-9069 GCA_036279775.1 Fluviicoccus sp.
GATGGCGCTGCTCATGGCGCGCCATTGCTGCACGTCACGGCGGGCATCCGGGCCGGTAATCCACTTCGATTCGCCGGAGGGCATGCCGGTGCGGCCGTCCAGGCTGCCCGCCATCTTCACCCGCACCCAGGGCAGGCCGCCCGCCATCCGCCGCAGGAATCCGGGATTCAAGGCCTCCGCCTCCGCCTCCAGCACCCCGACGGTCACGCTGATTCCGGCCGCCTCCAGGATCGCCCTCCCCTTGCCGGACACCAGCGGATTGGCATCCTGCCCCGCCATGACCACCCGGCCGACACCGGCAGCCACCAGCGCCTCGGCGCAGGGCGGCGTCCGCCCGAAATGGGCGCAAGGTTCCAGCGTGACATAGGCCGTCGACCCGCGCGCCTGCTCACCGGCCTGGCGCAGGGCGAAAACCTCGGCATGCGGCTGACCGGCCCGGGGGTGAAAACCCTCGCCAACCACCTGCCCGGCGCGGACGATGACACAGCCGACACGCGGGTTGGGGTGGGTGGTGTAACGCCCCTCGCGCGCCAGTTGCAGCGCCCGAGCCATGTGGCGATGGTCACTCACGGAAGCTGCACTCCGGTTTCCGGCGGACTCAGCCGGTCGATTTCGTCACGGAACGCCGCCACATCCTGAAAGTCGCGGTAAACCGAGGCAAAACGCACGTAAGCCACTTGATCGAGTCGGCGTAACGCTTCCATCACCAACTCCCCGATCAGGCGCGATTTGACTTCCCGTTCACCCGTGGCGCGCAGCTGGTGCAGGATCTGCTGCACGGCGCTGTCGATCTGTTCGATGCTGACCGGCCGCTTCTGCAAGGCATGCAGCATGCTGCGCCGCAGCTTCTCTTCGTCAAAGGGCACCCGGCTTCCGTCCGACTTGATGACGCGCGGCGTCACCAGTTCGGCGGTCTCAAAAGTGGTGAAGCGCTCGTTGCAGACCGGACACTCCCGGCGACGGCGCACCTGCTCGCCTTCAGCAACCAGTCGGGAGTCAATCACTTTGGTATCGGCGGCGGAACAGAAGGGACAATGCATGCTGGGGTTCCTGATCGGGACAAGGGGTGACGGAGGATCTTCCTGACGGTGTCAGCGGGACTCGGCGCGTATCTGGTCCAAGGCCCAGTCGCCGTAGGACAGACCTGAATCAAAATAAGGCGGCTGGCTGTGGTCCATCGGGAAGATCGCGGTCGTCGTTTCCGTAGGCAGCAACGCCGGACTGCCGCGCTTCGGCGTTTTATCCAGCAGCATTTTCATGTCCTGCTCGAAGATCACCGGGTCAGGATTGACAACCTCGACCTCATATTTGATGCCCAGCATGGCTTGCGCGCCCGTCTTTTGCGGTTTCTGGAAATCCGGAATGCCATGCAGGCGGAGGCCGTCGGCAAAACAGAAACCCGGTCGCACAGCGTCGGCCTCATGGCGGCGGTCGGCGCTGACAAAGGCGACTTGGCCCGGCGTGCACGCGTCGTCCTTCCAAGGCTGGCGGGTTTTGATGTCTGCATAATAAAGCGCCCGGCCCTTTGCCGTCAGACGCAGCGCTTCACGACGGACCACGTTGCCTGTGGCATCCGGCATCTCCAGTTCCGCCTTCTCCAGCAGCCCCAGATCTTCCAGGGTCGAGCAATCCTTGCACGGCGGAACCCTCTCGGCGCTGCCGGTCACGCGGCATTCCGAAAGGCCGTTCGGCAGGGTTGTCCAGCCGGTCCGGGGCAAGTCCTGGCCATAGGGAAACAGCGGCGCGGCAACACAGACGACCGCATCGGCAGATGCCTCGATCTCGGCCGAGAGCGCTTTCTCGATCGGCGGCAGCAACCGGGTGCGCACCGTCTCCGCCTCGTCGCGTTCATAGGCCTTGTAGCCACCCCAGATCACCAGCGCCGGAACCACGGCCAATGCGAATCGTGACGCAAACTGCATGAAGTCTTTCCCGAACCGTTACCCAGCAGACTGAATAGCCCGACTGCGCCCTTCAAGTCAACCGGATCACCAGCACCTGATCGATGCGGTAGTTATCGATATCCACCACCTCAAACTTGTAACCGGCATATTCGACACTGTCGGTCCGCTTGGGAATTTTCTTCAGCTGGAACATCAGGAAGCCTGCGACGGTCTGGTACTGTCCCTCGTTCGGCAATTCCTCCAGTGCCAGCGCCCGTTTCAGGTCTTCCACCGGAGTGACGCCGTCCACCAGCCACGACTGGTCATCGCGCTTGACGATCTGCTCTTCAATGAAGGAACTGACCAGATCGCCCATCAGCGTCTTCATCACATCATTCAGGGTCACAATGCCCACGACCAGGGCGTATTCATTCAGGATCAACGCCAGATCCTGATTCGTCACCTTGAAGCGCTCCAGCAACTCGGACAAGGTCAGGGTATCGGGAATGGCCAGAATATTTTTTACCACCAGTTCGCGGTTCAGGGAAATCGACTGCTGGTTGAGGGTGCGTTTCAGGATGTCCTTGGATTCGACAAAGCCGACCACGGCATCAATATGGTCGTCACAGACCAGGAAACGGGAATGCGGATGCTCGGACAATTTGGCCTTGAGCACGCTGTCGTCGTCCTGCAAGCGCAGGAAAACCACGCTTTCACGCGGCGTCATCGCGAAAATGACGGTGCGGGTGTCCAGTTCGAAGACATTCTCGATCAGGTGCTGCTCCTGCTTGTGCAGCGCACCGGAAGCCGTCCCGGCATCGACCATCGCCGAGACATCATCAAAGGTGATGTGGTCCTCACGCGTGGTCTGCACACCCAGCAGGCGGAACAGGCCGGTGGCGATGCCGTCGTACATCAGCACCACCGGCTTGAGCAGGGTCAGGCACAGTCCGATCGGCTTCACCACCAGCACTGCCACCTGTTCCGGCCAGGTCATGGCCAGCCGTTTCGGCATCAGGTCGGCGAAGAGGATGAACAGCGAGGTGACCAGCAGGAAGGACAGGATGAAGGCGGCCTGATCGATCCAGGCTTCCGGCCCGGCCACGCTGTGCAGCATCGCGGCCAGATGCGGCGACAGCGCCTGCTCGCCGACAATGCCGCCCATGATGGCGATGGCGTTCAGCGCCACCTGCACCACGGTGAAAAAGATGCCGGGCTGCTCCTGCAAGGCCAGCACCCGCTCCGCGCGCGGGTCGCCCGCTTCGGCCATTTGCTGCAGGCGGATGCGGCGGGCGGACGCCAGGCCGATTTCGGCGAACGAGAAGAAGGCGCTGACAATGATCAGCGAGGCGATAACCAGCAGATTCTGGAAGAGGCTCATGGGCGTCAAAATCGTCATGATCACAACTGGGGGCCACTATACCGCTGATTACATCATTCAGCATGACTGCCGCCATTATTCTCGACAAGCTCTAGCGGCGTGCTATAGATTGCTGCGCAATTGCCATCCTCCCTAAAACAACATCACAGGTTGCCCGCCATGCGCCGTTTCCTGCTGGGCATGTTCTTGCTGTCCGGCTTCTCCGGTTTAATCTACGAGTCCATCTGGACTCACTACCTCAAACTGATCCTGGGGCATGCGGCGTATGCGCAGACACTGGTCCTGGCCATTTTCATGGGGGGGATGGCGCTGGGGTCGTGGGGAGCCTCCCGCGTCACCACGCGCGTGACCAACCCGCTGGCCGCCTATGCCGGTATCGAGGGGCTGATTGGCCTCATGGCGCTGGCGTTCCAGATGATATTCAGCCTGGTCAGCGCCCGCCTCACCGACACATGGCTGCCGGCGGCACCATCACCTACCGCTGCCACCGCCTTGAAGTGGGGTGTTTCCTCATTGCTGATCTTTCCGCAGTCCGTGCTGCTGGGCGCCACCTTCCCGCTCATGAGCGCCGGGATCATTCGCGCTTTCCCCCGGCGCGAGGGGAATACCCTGTCCGGCCTGTACTTCATGAACAGCCTGGGCGCGGTGGCGGGGGTGCTGGCCTCGGGATTCTGGCTGGTTGACGCGCTTGGCCTGCCCGGTACGCTCCTGGTTGCCGGAACCATCAATCTGGCGCTGGCGCTGGCGGTCTGGCTTGCGTCGCAACGGATTGGGCAGCCATCGGCGCCATCCGGCGGGCAAGCCGGGTCCGTGCCCGCAACGGCCCGCGCCTTGCTGCTGACCGCCGCCATTACCGGCGCGGCGTCCTTCTGCTACGAAATCGGCTGGATCCGGATGCTGAGCATGGTTCTCGGCAGTTCAACGCATTCCTTTGAACTGATGCTGGCGGCATTCATTCTCGGATTGGCGCTGGGCGGCTGGTGGATCAGGCGGCGTATTGACCAGTTGAAAGATCCACGTCGTTTTCTGGCGTGGGTGCAACTGGCCATGGCCGGCTTCGCCCTGCTGTCGCTGCCCCTATACAACCATCTCTTCAGTCTGATGTCGTGGGCGCTGCGCGCCCTGTCGCGAACTGAAGAAGCCTATGCCAGCTTCATGCTGCTGAGTCACGCCCTGGCGTTGCTGGTCATGCTGCCTGCAACCTTTTGCGCGGGAATGACCCTGCCACTGATCACACTGATCCTTTACCGCCAGGGTTCGGGAGAGCGCGCCATCGGCCATGTCTATGCCGCCAACACCCTGGGCGCCATCATTGGCATTCTCATGTCAGTCCACCTGCTGATGCCGTATGCCAACCTCAAGGGCGTCATCCTGGCCGGAGCCTTGCTGGACGGTGTGCTGGGCATCGTCCTGTTGCTCGCCGCAACGCGCGCACGGACCCGAACCGCCGTTGTTCCCGCCGCCGGGCTCGGCCTGCTCCTGGTCGCCTGCGGGCTGCTGGTGCAATTCGATCCCCTGCGCATGGGCAGCGGCGTCTATCGCAGCGGCAGCAGCTCACTGCCCGCCTCAGCCGAAGTGCTGTTCTGGAAAGACGGCAAGACAGCCTCCATCAGCGTCATCAAGTCTGGCAGCACTGCGTACCTCTCCACCAATGGCAAACCCGACGCCGCCCTCAACCTCGATCCGGACGCACAACCGACCACGGATGAGGTCACCATGACCCTGGCCGGGACCCTGCCGATGCTTTACAAGCCCGATGCCCGGCTCATCGCCAACATCGGACTCGGCTCCGGCATGACCACCCATACCCTGCTTGCCTTTCCGGGCGTGGAGCGGGTTGACTCCATCGAGATCGAACAAGGGATTGTCGATGCCGGCCGCCTCCATCTTGGCGCGAAGGTCGCCCGCGCCTTCAACGACCCGCGCAGCCACATCCACATCGAGGATGCCAAGACATATTTCTCATCACACCGCGAGCGCTACGACGTCATCGTCTCCGAACCCTCCAACCCTTGGGTTTCCGGCGTGGCTTCGTTATTTACGGATGAGTTTTACGCTCATGTCACGCATTACCTGACCCCGGACGGGTTGTTTGTGCAATGGATGCAGGTCTACGAGACGGGCATGCCCGTCATCAGCTCCATCATCAAGGCGTTACACCCTCATTTCGAGGACTATGCCATCTACACTACCGACAATGCGAACCTGCTGATCGTGGCGCGCCCCAAAGGGGCTCTGGGCCCGCTGCACCCGGAAGTACTGACCGGCGCCATTTCCGCCGAGCTGGCGCCGCTGGGCATTCGCGGCATTGAAGATATCCGCGCCCGGCAAATTGGCACGAAAGCCGTGCTCGGCGCGTTGCTGACCGCCCAACCATCCCCGGTCAACTCCGATTACTTCCCCTATGTGGACCAGCACGCCGCCCAACACCGCTTCATCGGCAGCCAGGGTCTGGAAGTCGCCGCTCTGGCATGGGAGCCTGTACCCGCCCTGGAAATGCTGGGCGACATCCCGGCACCCGTTCCGGCTGCCGCCTTCGGCGCGGACAACAGCAACGCCGGACTGATACGGCGGCGCATGGCGGCAAACCTGGCGGAAGTCATTCTGGGCCGGGCGGCCACGGAGGCCGATGAGATTGAGCCCGCCTCCCTGGAAGCACTCGCGATCCTACGCGCGCAAGGCAACTGCGACATGATCGCCGTGGTTCAGTCCGAGGCGCTGGCCACGCTTTCCGGATTACTGAATCCCTCGCTCGCGCCGGAAACCGCCGGCAAGGTCTGGAATGCGATTGCCGGCTACCCGTGCCTGACCGCTCCCCTCCCCCGGCAAACGCTGGCATTGGTCACCGCCGTCGGTGCGCGCGATGCCCGGGAAATGGCGGCAGGCGCGGTACGGGTACTCAGTATGCCCGGCGCGGGTGTACTGACGAATGCGCTGGCCATCAAGGCCGGCCTGCTTGGCTACACCATGATCCGGGCGCCGGTCGAACGCGACCATTTCATCCGCCAGTGGGTTCTGCCAGCCATGGCGCAGGGTATTGTCAGTCGCAGCCTCATCCTGCAGCTATTATCCGGACCGATCAACCCGCGCGGAACCTGAACCGCGGGAACGAAAAAGGCCGGTCAAATGACCGGCCTTTTTCGTTCATGTCAGCGAAGACTTACTCGTAGCGCACTTCTGCAATCTCGTACTCCACCTGACCGGCGGGCGTCTGGATCACGACCGTATCGCCCTCTTCCTTGCCGATCAGCCCGCGCGCGATCGGCGAATTCACCGAGATCTTGCCGATCTTCAGATCCGCCTCGTCATCGCCGACAATCTGGTAGGTCCTGGTTTCACCGGTAGCGACATTCTCGATGTCGACGGTGACGCCAAAGATGACCTTGCCGGTTTGCGGCATCTTGGAAATATCAATGATCTGGGCGTTGGACAGCTTGCCCTCGATTTCCTGGATGCGGCCTTCGGCAAAGCTCTGCTGCTCGCGGGCGGCATGGTACTCGGCGTTTTCCTTGAGGTCGCCGTGGGCGCGCGCCTCGGCGATAGCCGCCGTGATGCGCGGACGCACCACGTTCTTCAGGTTATCCAGTTCCTTGCGCAGGGCTTCCGCCCCGCCAACCGTCATCGGAACGCGTACCATTATGCCAGCTCCTTGTGCAGATCCTGCAGACGGCACACCGACAGGTCGGTGCCGGACTTCAAGGCCTGGCAGACTGCATTGGCGCCGCTGATGGTGGTGGTGTAATAAACCTTGCCTTGCAGGGCGCTGCGGCGGATCGAGAACGAATCCTGCTGCGCCTGCTTGCCTTCGGTGGTGTTGATGATCAGGCTGATTTCGCCGTTCTTCAACATGTCGACAATGTGCGGACGGCCTTCGGTCACCTTGTTGACGCGACGGCACGGCACACCGGCTTCTTCCAGCACGCGCTGCGAGCCGCCGGTGGCGACCAGCTCAAAGCCGAGCCCGATCAAGTCGCGGCCGATCTCCGGCAGCAGCGCCTTGTCGGAATCGCGCACCGAGATGAAAGCGCGGCCGCCGGTGGGCAGCTTTTCATTGGAGCCGAGCACCGCCTTGTGGAAGGCTTCGCCGAAGGTGACACCCACGCCCATCACTTCCCCGGTGGATTTCATTTCCGGCGACAGGATCGGGTCGACGCCGGGGAACTTGGCGAAGGGGAACACGGCTTCCTTGACGCTGAAGTACGGCGGGATGATTTCGGTCTGGAACTGCTGGCTGGCCAGCGTCTGCCCGGCCATGCAGCGGGCGGCGACCTTGGCCAGCGACGCGCCGATGCACTTCGAGACGAAAGGCACGGTGCGCGAGGCGCGCGGATTCACTTCCAGCACATAGACTTCGTTGGCCTTGACCGCGAACTGCACGTTCATCAGGCCGACCACGCCCAGTTCCAGCGCCATGGCGACGGTCTGGGCGCGCATCACGTCCTGCACGTCCTGACCCAGCGCATAGGGCGGCAGCGAGCAGGCGGAGTCGCCGGAGTGGATGCCGGCCTGTTCGATGTGCTGCATGATGGCGCCGATGACCACGTCCTTGCCGTCGCTGACGCAATCCACGTCGACTTCGATGGCGTCGTCGAGGAAGCGATCCAGCAGCACGGGCGAGTCGTTGGAGACCTGCACGGCGGTACGCATGTAGTGGCGCAGCTCGTCTTCATTGAAGACGATTTCCATGGCGCGGCCGCCCAGCACGTAGGACGGGCGCACCACCAGCGGGTAGCCGATCTCGGCAGCCAGCTTGACGCCCTCCTCCGCATTGCGCGCGGTGCGGTTGGGCGGCTGCCGCAGGTTGAGGCGCTCCACCATCTGCTGGAAGCGCTCGCGGTCTTCCGCACGGTCAATGGCGTCCGGGCTGGTGCCGATGATGGGCACGCCGGCGGCCTCGAGGGCGCGCGCCAGCTTCAGCGGGGTCTGGCCGCCGTACTGCACGATGACGCCCTTGGGCTTTTCCAGCGCCGCGATCTCGAGCACGTCCTCCAGCGTCACCGGCTCGAAGTAGAGGCGGTCGGAGGTGTCGTAGTCGGTGGAGACGGTTTCCGGGTTGCAGTTGACCATGATGGTCTCGTAGCCGTCTTCGCGCATGGCGAGGGCGGCGTGGACGCAGCAGTAGTCGAACTCGATGCCCTGGCCGATGCGGTTGGGACCGCCGCCCAGCACCATGATCTTGTCGCGGTTGCTGGGGCTGGCCTCGCACTCTTCCTCATAGGTGGAGTACATGTAGGCGGTGCTGGTGGCGAACTCGGCGGCGCAGGTGTCGACGCGCTTGTACACCGGCTTCACGCCCAGCTCCCAGCGGCGCTTGCGCACTTCCTTCTCGGCCACGCCCAGCAGGGTGGCGAGGCGGGAATCGGCGAAGCCCTTGCGCTTGAGGCGCCAGAGGGTGTCCTTGTCGAAGCTGGCGAAGCCGGCCTGCCGGACTTGCTCCTCGGCCTTGATGATGTCCTCGATCTGCACGAGGAACCAGGGATCGATACCGGAGAGCTTGTAGACCTCGTCCACGCTCATGCCGTGGCGGAAGGCGTCGCCCACGTACCAGATGCGTTCCGGGCCGGGATTGCCGAGCTCGTGGCGCAGCTTGGCCTGCACCTCTTCCTTGTCGCCCTTGACCTTGGAGTTGAAGCCGTCGCTGCCGACCTCGAGGCCACGCAAGGCCTTCTGCACCGACTCCTGGAAGGTGCGGCCGATGGCCATGACTTCGCCCACCGACTTCATCTGGGTGGTGAGGCGCGGCTCGGCCTGCGGGAACTTCTCGAAGTTGAAGCGCGGGATCTTGGTGACGACGTAGTCGATGGA
>DASUIM010000024.1:0-3030 GCA_036279775.1 Fluviicoccus sp.
CCGCCTTCCAGCCCCTCGATGAAGTGCACTTCCCAGGGCGGACGGTGGAAATCGAGGTTGTGGCTGTGCAGGCGCGATACCAGGATGCCCAGTTCGCGCTCGTCGCCGGGGGTGGGCAACGCGGAACGGCGCACGTGGTATTCGACATCGAAGTTGCGATCCTCCACCCAGCTTTGCAGCGGGTGCGTCAGCAGGTCGGGATGACGCAGCTTCAGGTTCCACGGTGACTGCACGTCGGTGTCGGCGCGGACTTCATCCATCAGCTGGCGCAGGAAATCGGCCGGGGCGTCGGCAGGCGGTACAAAGGTCATCAGACCGCCGACATGCATCATCGATTCGCGGGTTTCCCCGGCCAGGAACGACCAGTCGAGGCTGTTGAGGCGTTTTGAGGCGGCCATGTTGTTTTCCTTCTGAAGACCGACGGGGGTGTTCCGAGAGTAGCAAGGGCCTGCCGCGACCTCAAGCGCGGCGGGGCTGCGACAATATGCCGCATTCTGGCGCGTGGCGCGCAACCCTATAATTTTCCGCATGATCCGGCAGCCGCGCTGTTCCCGCCGATGTGGAGTGTGTCCGCCCTGCCCGCCCGATTTCCCCTTGTCTACCGGAACTCCGCCATGACTTTGCGTCCCAAGCTGTTGCCCTTGGCCATCCTGTCCGTCCTGGGCGTTGCCGCCCACGCCGAAGAAGATCTGCGCCTGCCTACCGTGGTGGTGACCGCCACCGCCATGGAACAGCCGATGCAGGTGCAGACCGACCCGCGCAGCCCGCGCCAGCCGCTGCCCGCCCATGACGGCGCCGATGCACTGAAGACCATTCCCGGCTTCAACGTGGTGCGCAAGGGCGGCGCCGACGGCGACGCCACCTTCCGCGGACTGGCCGGGTCGCGGCTGGGCATCCTGGTGGACGGCGAGAATATCCTGGGCGGCTGCAACGCCCGCATGGACGCCCCCACCGCCTACATCTACCCGGAAATCTACAATGCTGTCACCGTCATCAAGGGGCCGCAAAGCGTGCAGCACGGCCCCGGCAACTCCGCCGCCACGGTGCTGTTCGAACGCAAGCTGCCGCCGTTCGCCGAGTCCGGTGTTCGCGGTTACACCAGTCTGCTGGCGGGCAGCGCCGGACGCCATGACGAACTGGTGGACGCCGCCTTCGGCAACCGCCTGGGCTATGTGCAGCTGACCGGCAGCCATTCCGCGTCCGATGACTACACCGACGGCGACGGCAACGCCGTACATGCCGAATACCGCCGCCACAGCATCAACGGCGCGCTGGGCTGGACGCCGGACGCCAATACCCGCTTCGAACTGGCCGCCGCGCAAAGCGACGGCGAAGCCGCCTACGCCGACCGCGCCATGGATGGTACGCAGTTCCTGCGCGACAGCGCCAACCTGCGCGCCGAGTGGAAGCAACTGGGCCGGTTGGACCAGCTGGACGTGCATCTGTACGCCAATCAGGTCGATCACATCATGGATGACCAGACGCTGCGCGCCCCCGGCATGATGGGCTACGCCAACCTGAAGCGGGAAACGAGGGGCGGCAAGGTGTCCGGTCGGCTGGCGCTGGGTGACGCCACGGAACTGACGCTGGGCATCGACGCCCAGGATAACGAACACAGCTCGCGCAGCGCCCCGGCCAGCGGCATCTACAAGGCCTGGGCCGACGATGCCTCGTTCAGCCAGCAAGGCCTGTTCGCCGAACTGGAACAGGCGGTCGGCGACCGCCAGCGTGTCGTTACCGGGGCGCGCTTCGACCAATGGGAAGCCACTGACCAGCGCAACAGCCTCATGGTGATGACCATGGGCGGCATGGCCATGCACATGAACCCGACCGCCGGTCACAGCCGTGACGACAACCTGTCCAGCGGTTTCATCCGCTATGAGCGCGAGCTGGCGGGCAGCCCGACCACCGTCTTTGCCGGGCTGAGCCAGAGCGAACGCTTTCCCGACTACTGGGAACTGATCGCCAAGCGCGGCGTCAGCGGCGACAGCGCCTTTGACAGCGCCGCGCCGGAACAGACACGGCAGCTGGATGCCGGAGCGATCTACAAGAACGGCGGCCGGGAATGGTCGGCGTCGGTGTTCGCCAACCGCATCAACGATTACCTGTTGGTGGACTTCACCAGCGGCACCATGGACCAGAAGTCCACCGGCGTCACCCGCAACATCGACGCCCGCACCTGGGGCGCGGAACTGGGCGGCTCGCAGCGCTTCGGCGCGTGGAAAGCCGACGCCACCCTTGCTTATACACGGGGAGACAACACCACCGACGGCACGGCGCTGGCGCAGGTGTCGCCGCTGGAACTGCGGCTGGGCCTGAATTACGCCGCCGCAACCTGGTCGCTGGGCGCGCTGCTGCGCGCCGTCGATGACCAGAGCCGCGTCGACATCGGCAAGGGCAATATTGTCGGCAAGGATATCGGCCCCACGCCGGGCTTTGCGGTGTTCTCGCTGAACGGCAGCTGGCAGCCGTGGACCGGCGGCCTGCTCAGCGCCGGGGCGGACAACCTGTTTGACGTCACTTATGCGGAAGCGGTCAGCCGCGCGGGCGGAGCGATTCCCGGTTATGTGCAGACCACCCGCGTCAACGAGCCGGGCCGCACGCTGTGGGTGAAACTGGCGCAACGGTTCTGAACCGGCGCGTCTGAGGCTTTCCCGGACCGTTGCCATCCCCTTCCGGTCCGGGTCTTTTTAGCGCTGCGGCTCGCTGTTTCCCGGCGGGACGGCGCGCCCTCCCAAACTTTCCTCCGCCTTGCGATAGCCGAGGGCAATCATTTCCGCCGCCCGGTCGAACTCCAGCGTACCGCAGGCATTGCGGGCAATTTCGATAATGGCGTCGGGCGGATAGGCCGCCAGTTTCTGCCGGGCGATGGTGCCCTGCATGGCGTCGAAGGCCTGGTTGGCGACATCGTAGATACCCCAGTCCGGCGACAGGCTTTTCACTTTTTCGGGTTGCAGGCGCTTGATGAAACCGCCGATCTTGTCATGGATGGCCGAAGCCGGAGCCGCCGCCGGAACCGCCTTGGGTTCA
>DASUIM010000025.1:0-2119 GCA_036279775.1 Fluviicoccus sp.
CACGCGCCCGCGCGGTGAATCATCCAGCGTCCCGAACGTGGGAATCTTGTCCAGGTTTTTGACCTGCGTGGCCTTGGAAAACATACACACCCCAAATGACAGAATTGCGAAAGGATAGCCGGACGGTCGGCCTGATTAAACCATTGCTCCGCCTTTACACCCGCAAAAACAAAAACTTATTTCATGCGATCAATTATGACTCAATTTTCCCCCTTGCTCAAGCAAGCACTTGCTTGGTATGGTATGCCCACTTTGATGAACGCCATCTGACAGGACCCGTTCCATGACCAGCAAACCCTCCATCCGCATCGGCTGCGCCTCCGGCTTCTGGGGCGACACCAACACCGCCGCCTTCCAATTGGTCCGCCAAACCCAGATTGACTATCTGGTGTTCGACTATCTGGCCGAAATCACCATGTCGATCATGGCGGGCGCGCGGATGAAAAACCCGGACGCCGGATACGCCACCGACTTCGTGACGCAAGTGATGGCCCGCCTGCTGCCGGAAATTGCCGAGAAGAAGATCAAGGTGATCAGTAACGCCGGGGGCGTCAATCCCCTCGCCTGTCGTGACGCGCTGGTCAAGCTGATCAACGACGCCGGGCTGAACCTGAAGGTGGCCGTGGTGCTGGGCGACGACCTGACACCGCAACAGCAGGCCTACCGTGATGCCGATACGCGCGAGATGTTCTCCGGTGAAGCCATGCCGCCGATGCTGGTCAGCATGAACGCCTATCTGGGCGGCGTGCCGGTACGCGATGCGCTGGCGCAGGGCGCGGACATCGTGATTACCGGCCGCGTGGTGGACTCGGCCGTGGTGCTGGGGCCGCTGCTGCACGAGTTCGGCTGGTCGCTGGACGACTATGACAAGCTGTCGCAAGGTTCGCTGGCGGGTCACATCATCGAGTGCGGCGCGCAGTGTACCGGCGGTAACTTCACTGACTGGGAAAGCGTGCCCGGTTATGAAAACATGGGCTTCCCGGTGGCGGAGTGCTACGCCGACGGCTCCTTTATTGTCTCCAAGCCGGAAAGGACCGGCGGCCTGGTCAGCCGCGCTACCGTGGCCGAACAACTCATTTATGAAATCGGCGATCCGCAGGCCTACTTCCTGCCGGATGTGACCTGTGACTTCTCCACCGCCAAGGTCGAGCAGGTCGGGGAGACTCTGGTGAAGGTGTCCGGCGCGAAAGGCCTGCCGCCGACCGATACCTACAAGGTGTCCGCCACCTATCCCGAAGGTTTCCGCCTGATCGCCAGCTTCGTGATCATCGGCATTGACGCCGCCCGCAAGGGCGAGCGCGTTGCCAACGCCATCTTCACCAAGGTCAATGCCGTGCTGCGCAAGCGCGGCGTGCCGGAACTGGTGTCGCCGTTCGTGGAAATCATCGGCACCGAACAGGCTTACGGCGCGAACGCCAATCCGGTGATGCGCCAGTCCCGCGAAGTGACCGTGCGCATGGTGGCCCGTTACCCGGCGAAGGAAGGCCTGATGTTCCTGGCCAGCGAAATTGCCCAGGCTTCCACCGGCATGGCGCCGGGTCTGGCGGGCATCATGGGCGGTCGTCCGAAGCCCTCCCCCGTCGTGCGTCTGTTCTCCTGTGTCGTGGCCAAGGCCGGAGTACCGGTCAGCCTCGACATCAACGGTGAACGCATTCCCGTGGCAATTCCCGCGCAAGGCGGCTTTGTACCGCCGACCCGCCACCCGGTCGGTCCGGTCGCCGACAACAGCGCGGTCACCCACACCGTGCCGCTGATCCGTCTGGCCTGGTGCCGCAGCGGCGACAAGGGCGACTCCTCCAACATCGGCGTCATTGCCCGCAAGCCGGAATTCCTGCCGTGGATTCGCGCCAGCCTGACCGAAGCCGCCTTACGCGTGTACTGCGCGCACTGGCTGGATGCCGGCAAGAGCAAGGTCGACATCTATGAGCTGCCGGGCCTGGACGCGCTGAACATCCTGCTGACCAACGCCCTGGGCGGCGGCGGCATCGCCAGCCTGCGCATCGACCCGCAAGGCAAGGCGCACGGCCAGCAACTGCTCGACATGCCGGTGAAGATTCCGGCGGAACTGCTCTGATTAAGGACCGATGACCATGATGCAATACAACTCCCTCTTCAAGCC
>DASUIM010000026.1:0-2623 GCA_036279775.1 Fluviicoccus sp.
TCGGCTTCAGGCACGCTCTGCGCACGCTTTTTCGGCTCGCTGTAGGCGTCGATCACGTCGGTGCCATGCACCTGCTGCAGCCATTGCGGCGGGCCGCAGGGGGCGATTTCATTGAGCAGATTGAACAGGTGGCGGCGGTTCTCGACCACCGCCGTGGCTTCATCGCCAACATGGAAAGCCAGGTTGAAGCTGTCGTAGGGCGCCTGGCTGACACCGCCGTGGCGGGTGGTCACCACGGCGCGGACATTGGCCGGCGCTGGCCAGTCCGGAAGGATCAGGGAATCCTCAAGACGCATGCTGCAACCCTCAGGGGGAGTAACGGATTGTGGGTCGAGTGTAGCAGAGAGCGGATACTCGCCGGATTGTCTTGTCCTACAACTTTAGTGCGCGGTCGGGCCAACCGGCGTCAACACGCCCCGGACCTCAAAGGCGACCTTCGCCCGAACGGCCCCGTCCGGCGTCCGCAACTCCAACCGGTAGCGCCCGCGTTTCGGCGGCCAGGACAGCGTCCCCCCCGCCCGCGCCAGCCGTCGGCCGTTCAACCACCAGTCCAAGGGTTCGCCGCCGCTGCGTGCGCGCAGCACCACGTTCTGTACCGACGCGGGCATGTCCGGGTCCAGCGCGATGATTGCGCCATCCACCGGGTAGACAATGGCCGCCACGGTGTCCGCCTGATACTGCACCGTATCCTGCTGCGTTCCGGCGGCAAACCATTCCTCCAGCGGCGGCAGCGGCACGCCCTCAAAACTGACCCGCTGCCGCATCAGCCCGGCGGGCGCGGACGGCGGACCGACATCATCACCGCCTTGCTCGAGACGGCTGATCACCACATTCCACACCGGCGCCGCGCCACTGACGCCGGAGACATCACGCATCGGCCGCCCCTGCATGTTGCCCACCCACACCGCCACCGTGTAGTGGCGGGAAAAGCCGACACACCAGTTATCACGCATGTCCTTGCTGGTGCCGGTCTTGACGGCGGTCCAGAACGGTGTCGCCAGCGGGTTTTCATAGCCGAAGGTCAGGCTGCGGGCATTACGATCGCTGAGGATGGAAGACAGGATGAAGGTGGTTGCCGGTGAAAGGCGTGGCGCGTCCGTCGGCCGCGTGTCCGCCGCTCCGCTCACCGTCAGCCGGGCCGGGGACCACGCACCGCCATTGGCCAGCGCGCGGTAGGCGTTGGCCAGTTCCCACAGCGTAATATCCGCGCCGCCCAGCGCCAGCGCCGATCCGTAGAATTCCGCGTCTTCTTTCAGCCCGAAACCATAGCCGCGCAACACTTGCCAGAAACCGTCCACCCCGGTCAGCTGCAGCGTCCGCACCGCCGGGACATTCAGCGACGACGCCAGCGCCGTGCGCACCGTCACCGGCCCCTTGAAGTCATGCTCATAGTTCTGCGGCACGTACAGCCCGCGCTCGGTGGCGATGTTGACCGGGCTGTCTTCCAGCACCGTCGCGGCGGTGAGCCGGTTCTGCTCCAGCGCCAACCCGTACAAAAAGGGTTTCAGCGTCGACCCCGCCTGACGCTGCGCCTGCACACTGTCCACCCACAGGCTGTCCTCGTCCAGACCGCTGTTGCCGACATAGGCCAGCACCTCGCCGCGGCGGTTGTCCAGCACCAGCACTGCGCCGCCGTTGGCCTGCTGCGCCTGCAAGGACACCAGCTGTTCGCGCAGTGCTTCTTCAGCAAAGCGCTGCAGGCGGCGGTCGAGCGTCGTGGAAACATCCTGCCCTGCCGTCGTCAGCAGGCGCGAGGCCAGGCTGAGCAGTGCCAGGTCGTCATCCAGTCCGAGGCTGCGGTTGCGCAAGCGGCTGTCGGCCAGCGCATGCACGACCGGGCAATCGGCGTCATAACCGGCGGCAATCAGCACGCAGGCGCGCTTCGCCGCCTGTTCGGAACTCATGTTCGGGGAAGACAGCAGGCTGACCAGCAGGATGCTCTCGGCACGGTCCAGACCGGCGGGCCGCTTGCCGAACAGGGCCTGGCTGGCAGCGTCGATGCCCTGCAGGTCGCCGCGCCATTGCGTCAGGTTGAGATAGGCTTCCAGGATGCGGTCCTTGCCCCAGCGCGCGTCCAGCGCCCGCGCGGCGCGCAGTTGCCGCCACTTGCGGTCCAGCGGACGACCGCCGGTACGCCAGGCCAGCGACGGGTCAAGCAAGGCGGCCGTCTGCATGCTGAGCGTGCTGGCGCCGCGTGTTTTCTGTCCGGTCAGGTATTTCAGCGCGGCGCGCGTGAATGCACCCCAATCGACGCCATGATGCCGGTAAAAGTCACGATCCTCGACGAAAATGAGCGCATCCACCAGCGCCGGCGACACCCGGTCCAGCGGCGTCCAGTCCAGGCGGTGCGCGGTCTTGTCCTGCCGCTGCCGGATCAGCACCTCGCCATGCCGGTCGAGCACGGCGGCATAGGACGACCGCCAGCCCGACTTCACCGCCTCGAAATCGGGAACCGCCGTTTCCGCCCGCGCCACCGGCCACCACAGCAGCCAGAACAGGCAGAGCCCGATCCGGAGAAACCCGGAACCGCCTCCCGTCACGGGGCGACGGTCCAGTTGCTGTTCGGCAGCATCCCGTAGACATCCGGGGCGTACATCGACTCGACGCGCGTCGGCGGCAGGCG
>DASUIM010000027.1:0-2429 GCA_036279775.1 Fluviicoccus sp.
CCGGTTTCCGCCGGTCAGGACCGCGTGGCGCAAAGCGGCTTCCTCAGCGGCACTGAACCGCTGGCGCGGATCATGGGCCTGACACTGGTCAGCCCGCCCGTCAACGGCAGCACCGCGGCCCGGACTCCGGTGACCGGCGCCAACCAGGGTTTGTGGGTGCAGTTCAACAGCGGTCGCCACGGCTCGCTGATCGATCCGCGTCCGGTCAGCGAAACCCCGACGGCGGCTGAACAGCTGGAGGCGTACAACGTGACCGTGGAAATGCAGAAGCAGATGGTCAGCTTCCTGAAGTCCAACGGCACCTGCCTGCCAATCGGGGCCGGCAGCAGCTGCGTCGCGCCGTAAACCCCATCAGGCCCCTGCCTTCCGGAGACAAAATCCGGGGGCAGGGGCCTTTTTCATCCATTCCTGTTTTACCCCGTCGCCTCACGCGCTTATAATTGACGACTTTTCCTGCCCGTGAGTGATGCGCCATGCTGACCATCGTTCAGGAAGCCCTCACCTTTGATGATGTGCTTCTCCTGCCCGCCTACTCCGAAGTCCTGCCCAAGGACGTCTGCCTGAAAACACGCCTGACTCGCGGCATCCAACTGAACATCCCGCTGGTTTCCGCCGCCATGGATACCGTGACCGAGGCGGGTATGGCTATCGCCATTGCTCAGGAAGGCGGCATCGGCATCCTGCACAAGAACATGGACATCGCCGCCCAGGCCGCGCAGGTGCGGCGTGTCAAGAAGTACGAAGCGGGCATGGTCAAGGACCCGATTACCGTCGGCCCCGAAACCACCATCCATGCCTTGCTGGCGCTGACCCAGGCCCACAAGATTTCCGGTGTTCCCGTCGTCCAGGGCGACAATCTGGTCGGCATTGTCACCAGCCGCGACCTGCGCTTTGAAACCCGCCTGGACCAGCCGGTATCGGCGATCATGACGCCCAAGGACAAGCTGGTCACGGTCAAGGAAGGCGAGTCTCCCGAAACGATCAAGGCGCTGCTGCACCAACACCGCATCGAAAAAGTGCTGGTCATTGATGACGCCTTCAAGCTGAAGGGCCTGATCACCGTCAATGACTTCCGCAAGGCCGAGATGTACCCGAATGCCTGCAAGGACGATCAGGGACGGTTGCGCGTCGGCGCGGCTGTCGGCACCGGCGCGGACACCGCGCAACGGGTCGAGGCGCTGATTGAGGCCGGGGTGGATGTGATCGTGGTGGATACCGCCCACGGCCATTCCAAGGGCGTGATCGACCGCGTGGCCTGGATCAAGAAGAACTACCCGAACATGCAGGTCATCGGCGGCAACATCGCCACCGGCGAGGCTGCCCTGGCGCTGCTTGATGCCGGCGCGGACGCGGTCAAGGTCGGTATCGGTCCGGGCTCCATCTGCACCACCCGCATCGTGGCCGGTATCGGCGTGCCGCAGATCGGCGCGGTCGATGCCGTCGCCCGCGCGCTGAACGACCAGATTCCCCTGATCGCCGACGGCGGCATCCGCTTCTCCGGCGACATCGCCAAGGCCATTGCCGCCGGGGCCAGCGTCATCATGGTCGGCTCGCTGCTGGCCGGTACCGAAGAGGCTCCCGGCGAAGTCGAGCTGTTCCAGGGCCGTTACTACAAGGCGTATCGCGGCATGGGTTCACTGGGCGCCATGTCCGGCCTGACCGGTTCCAGCGACCGCTACTTCCAGGATGCCTCCGCCGGGGTCGAGAAGCTGGTGCCGGAAGGCATTGAAGGCCGCGTGCCCTACAAGGGACCGATGAGCGGCATCATTCATCAGTTGATGGGCGGCCTGCGCTCCTCGATGGGCTACACCGGCTCCGCCACCATCCAGGACATGCGCACCAAGCCGAAGTTCGTGAAGATCACTTCCGCGGGCATGAAGGAATCGCATGTCCATGACGTGACCATCACCAAGGAAGCGCCGAACTACCGCGTTGGTTGATATAACCCGTTGATGGCGACACAGGGGCAATTCAGATATTGCCCCTGTGTCTTTTCATCCGGCCCCATTTGCACCATGACTCCGTTTCCGCAGGTTTGACCTATGCAGCTCGACATTCATTCCCACCGTATCCTGATCCTCGATTTCGGCTCGCAGTACACCCAGCTGATCGCCCGCCGCGTGCGTGAACTGGGCGTGTTCTGCGAATTGCGCGCCTATGACGCCACCGAGGAAGAGATCCGTGCCTTCAATCCGAAGGGCATCATTCTCTCCGGCGGCCCGGAGTCGGTGACGGAAGCCGGTTCGCCGCGCGCTCCCGACGTCGTGTTCAAGCTGGGTCTGCCGGTACTGGGCATCTGCTACGGCATGCAGACCATGGCCGAGCAGTTGGGCGGCAAGGTCGGCACCTCCGACCTGCGCGAATTCGGCTATGCGGAAGTGAAGATCGAGCAGGAAGATGCCTTCTTCGCCAACATCCATGACCGCGCC
>DASUIM010000028.1:0-2562 GCA_036279775.1 Fluviicoccus sp.
TGAATAAATTTCATTTATGAAGTATTTTCATTATTGTTCGGGAATTAACCGACAAATGGCGTTGGGTCACGGGCGAACGGGTTGGAGGTGCGGCATGAACGGTGGGCAATACACCCCTTATACGGATGAGGAACGCCTGAAGATTGGCGAACGCTGGCGGCGTTTCTATGCCGCCTGGGACTGGATTGTGGCCCCGGAATTCACCGGGCACGAGCACGTGGAGGCCGAACGGCCGTCGCTCTGGGTCGGCAACCACTCGATCCTGGCCTTTGCCGATGCCTCGCTGATGATGCGGGAACTGTACCTGCGGCACGGTATCGTCATGCGCTCGCTGGGACAGCACGCCCATTTCAGGATTCCCGGCTGGGGGCCGTGGCTGGTCGCCAATGGCGCGGTGGACGGCACCCGCGAGAACTGTACGGCAATGATGCGGGCCGGGGAGCACATCCTGGTCTATCCCGGCGGCGGCGGTGAGGTGATGAAGCGGCAGGGCGAGCAGCACACCCTGCGCTGGAAGAATCGCACCGGCTTCGCGCGGATGGCGATCGAGAACAACTATCCGATCCAGCCCTTCGCCACCGTGGGCGCGGATGATTGCTGGGACATCCTCTACGACAACAGTCACCTGCAAAGCACCCGTCTGGGCCAATGGCTGCTGGAACACACCGATCTGAAGGCGGAGGAGTTGCCACCGCTGCTCAAGGGGTTCGGGCCGACGCTGCTGCCCAAGCCGCAGCGCATGTATTTCCGCTTTTTCCCGCCGGTCTATCCGGAGGAGTTCCGACGCCTGCCGGTCGAGGAAGGAGCGCTGGCGCTGCGCAACCGGGTGGAGGCGATCGTCAGCGGCGGCCTGCGCGACCTGCTGGCGGGAAGGGACCGCGATCCGAAGCGGGAATTGCGGGCGCGGATTGCCGGGCGGATGCGGGGGGAGTGATTCCGGCAGTATGCCAACGGCTCCCGGCACCCCTCCGTCAAAAATGCTGCATCGCCATCACCTGTGCGCTGGCGGGAGCCGAATGGCTGGGGGAACGTCCCGATGTGGAAGGCCCCGACGGAGATGACGGCGTTGATTCTGGCGTGAGGGGCCTCAACGCCTCCCCGCCGCCGCCACCGCCTGCTCAATCTCGCTGTCCCTGAACCCCAGCATTTCCACCGCCTTCCGGAATACCCCCGGCGCGCGGGCGATCAGCCCGATGCGCTTCGGCGCCACAATCATGTCGCTGCGCTGCTCGATCCCTTCCACAATCGCCACCACCACCGACTCCAGCGTCACCATCTTCCAGATGCCGCCCTTGTTGCCGTCCCAGATCCGGTTGCCCGCTTCGTCGGCAAACACCCCGTCCATCATCGGCGTGGGGAAGAAGGTGGGATGCACGCTGCCGACGCCCACCCCCAGATGCCGCAATTCCAGCCGGATGCTGTCGCACATCGCCCAAACGCCCGCCTTGCTGGCGGCGTAGGAGGATTGCAGCGGCGAATGGATGAAAGCCGCCATCGACGAGATCGCCAGCAGGTAGCCCTTGCGCTTTTGCACATGCGGAATGGCCGCCTTGAAGGTGCGCCACACGCCGTTGAGGTTGATGTCAATGACACGGGTGAAGGCCGCTTCGCTGCCGTTGACCAGCGCTTCCATCTCGGTGATGCCCGCGTTGGCGATCACCAGGTCCAGCCCCCCGAAATGCGCGGCGGCGGCATCGATCGCCTGTTGCAGGCTTTCCATCGAGCGCACGTTGACCGCCCATCCTTTGGCGCGGCCTGGTCCGCCCAGGCTTTCCGCCTGCTGTTGCGCCGCCGCGCCGTCCAGGTCCAGCAGCGCCAGTTTCGCGCCCTTGGCGTGCAGGGCTTTCGCCAGCGCGGAACCCAGTCCGCCGGTGGAGCCGGTGATGGCGATGGTGAGTTTGGAGATGTCGTATTTGGGCATGATTTTTACTTCCTCAAACCGGCACGCGACGTTGCAGGAATTCAATCTGATCCTTCACCACCCGCTCGAACGCCTCGCCCACATAGATATCGAAATGTCCGTCCGGGTAACGCTTGATTTCCCCCTGCGGCGCGCGGCGGGCATGGAGCAGCGTCGGCCCGGCGGGGGCCACCGAGTCGGTGTCGCAAACGCAGAACAGCACCGGGCAAGGGATCTTCGGCGTCTTCAGGCCGGGGAAATAGCGGATGATCTGCAGGCCGAAGCGCGCCGCCACTTCGTTGCGGAAGACGGCGGCATCCTGCGCGGACAGCAGGCCCAGATAGCCGGGGATGACATCCGGGGCGGTCATCAGCGCCGCCTCGCCCGGTTGTCCCGCGGTCGACACCATCACCGGCGCCTGACCCAGCCAGGAACCGACCTGGTCGCGCAGCGCCCGCGCCGTCACTTTCAGCGAGCTGACCGGGTTCAGCGCCAGCCCGGAGGCCAGGCCGTTGGTGAACGGGCATTGCGAGATCACCGCTTCGATGCCCGGCACGGCGGCAGCGGTACTCAGCACGTGGCCGCCGCTGAACGAGGTACCCCAGAGCACCACCCGGCGGCCATCCACCTGCGGGCAGGCGCGGGCATAAGACACGGCCGCC
>DASUIM010000029.1:0-1364 GCA_036279775.1 Fluviicoccus sp.
ACCACTGCGGCAGCGCCGAGATCCCGCGCCGCGAACGCCAGCGCTGGTTCACGCTGCTGAAGACGCGCTACGCCAAGACCGAGTGGGCGAAGCGGCAGCGGATCTGGTGGTGAAACTCGCGCCGTGGCTGGCGGCAGCGCTATTGATGACGCAGCCCGCCTTCGCGGCGGTGCAGGCCGGGGATTACCGCCAGTTCTGGCTGTGGGCGGGCGTACGGGCGCAACCGGACGTCATGCGCCGGGCGCAAACCCTGTATGTACTGCAAGGCGAAATCTCGGGTACAAGCCCCAAGGCTGAACTGCATATCCAGGGCATCAACCCGGTGCGGCTGGCGACACCGGAAGTCTGGCTGTCATGGCGGGTGCAGCGTCTGGACTGGACACCGGAAATCAGCCGGGCGCTGGCGCAGCGGGTGGGCTTGTGGCGGCATCGCGGCAGCCGCGTCACCGGCATCCAGATCGACTTTGACGCCCGCAGCCTGCGTCTGGGTGACTATGCCGCCTTCCTCCGTCAACTGCGGCAGCAACTGCCCGGCGACTGCCGCCTGGGCATCACCGGCCTGCTCGACTGGACACAAACCGGCGATGTCACCACGCTGAACACCCTGCAAGGCGTGGTGGATGAAATCGTGGTGCAGACCTATCGCGGCCGCCGCACCGAACCCGGCCATGAACGTTATCTCGACAGCCTGTCGCGGCTGGAGATTCCCTTCAAGGTGGGGCTGGTGCAAGGCGGGGATTGGGACTCCGGCTGGCAGGATCGGCTGGCCAAGCATCCCGGTTATCGCGGCGAAGTCGTTTTCCTGCTCAATCCGCCCTGATCCCTGTACAAGGTTCTCCGATCAAAATCCGCTTATTCAGTTTGACAACCATCAAACAGTTCGATAATTTTGACACTGTCAAACCAAATCCGGAGTCCCAGCGATGACTGCTTCCACCCACGCCCCCATCCAGACCAAGCTGATCGACGGCAAGGAACGCTATTACGAACCCGCGCCGCAGGGCATCGACGTCGAGGCCTTCCGCCAGGTCGTCACCAGCCGCCGCTCGGTGCGCAAGTTCACCGCCAAGCCGATTCCGAAGGCCGTGGTGGACGACTGCCTGGACCTGGCGATGCTGGCTCCCTGCTCCTCCGGACTGCAACCCTGGGAATTCTATGTGGTGCGCTCGCCCGGCAAGAAAGCCAAGCTGGTGAAGGCCTGCATGAGCCAGTGGGCGGCGAAGAGCGCGGCGGAACTGATTGTCTGCGTGGCGCGTACTGACCGCGTCAACGAGTTCTCGAAGAAAATGATGCGCGACTGGCCGATGCCGGAAGTGCCGCCGCTGGTGAAGCGTTACTACCAGATGATTCCCTACAACTACATG
>DASUIM010000030.1:0-1343 GCA_036279775.1 Fluviicoccus sp.
GTGGCTATCAGCAGCCGCATCATCGACAGCTTGGTTTCCGCCCAGGCTGCCTCGCTTCCGTCCGTCCGCAGCAAATAGCGGAACGCCAGGAATTCCACCCCGGTCACGAACAGCTCGATCTGCGAGGGCAACGGTTCGGGCCGTCCCGACGACACCACTTTCGCCACGATCAGTTTCTGCAGGGTCGCCACGGTATGCAGGCGGAATCGGGCGATGGGGGACGAGGCCTCGTAGAATTCGGCATACAGCGGCCGGATCGCCTGTCCCAGGCTGCGGCCCCAGTCGACATAGGCATCAAAGGCATTGATGCTGTTCAGGATCACATCGCCGGAATAGGACAAGGCCTCGCCTACCCGGCCGACCAGATCGACATGCAGCTTCAGCGCCGCCATGCCCAGCGGCTCTTCCAGCCCCCGGAAATACTTGTAGAACGTCGGGCGCGAAATCCCCGCCTTTTCCAGCACATGCTCGACCTTCAGGGCGTGATAGCCATGCTCGGCAAACGCCAGGAAAGTGGCGTCGGCAATCCGGGCTTTCAGGCCTTCCTGATCAGCCTCGGTTTTGGGGGGGCGGCCGCGGGTGCGCAATACCGGGGTGTCCGTGGTGTTCATGAAATCCAACCTGCCTGCAATCCGTCGAGTGTTTGGCACCGCTCGTCGCCATGCAAGGACAACCGCCATGCATTTCCGGCCACTCGTCGCCAATTTGCAACAAAACATTTCGGGATCACCAATTTAATTAACACACGAGTTAACCGAAATGCTTGAAAGACAAGCGTTTGCGCCTATTTTTGCGAAATGACGCCAAAATAGACTGAAAAATGCCCTATTGCTCAAGACAAACCACCGGAATAGCATCCGCTCCACAGATGGCACCGCCGTACCGGATGGACGCCAAAACAAGAAAAACGGCCTGACGCCGATAAAACAAACCGGAGTTGTTCCCATGAAGAAGTTGCTTACCCAGTCTGCCCTGGCCGCCACCCTGCTCACCGCCGCCGTTGCCGCCCAGGCCGCCTCCTATCAGGTGTGCTCCGTGTCCGGCGGTTGCTCCTCCACCGGCAGCATTTGGGTCACCTCCAGTTATACCCAGACCAAGTATCCGATCGTGCTGGCGCACGGCATGGCCGGTTTCGCCAAGCTGGGTCCGGTGGATTACTGGTACGGCATCCCGCAGGATCTGGTGTCCGGCGGCGCGAAGGTCTACTCCACACAGGTGGCTTCCTTCCAGTCTTCGGAAGTGCGCGGCGAGCAGCTCCTGACCCAGGTCAAGACCATCCTCGCCATCAGCGGCGCGGCCAAGGTCAACCTGATCGGCCACAGCCACGGCAACCAGTCCATCCG
>DASUIM010000031.1:0-7186 GCA_036279775.1 Fluviicoccus sp.
GTGACCAGGACCAGGTTGGCAAGGTTCTGGCGTTTCTCAAGAGTGGGTTGGGGCATGACCGGGTCCGCATTGGTTGTTGTTGAAGCAATCTGTTATTTTTACCAGCATTCATCCGACAATGGAGTGGTCAACATGACAGCCACCGTGATTTATCTGGCCATATTCGCTGCCGTGGCCTATTACGGCATCACCGTCTTCAATGCGCTGGTCGCCCTGCGCAACCAATATGCCAATGCTTTCGCGCAGATTGATGTCCAGTTGCAGCGCCGTTACGAACTGATTCCCAATCTGGTGGAAGCGGCCAAGGCCTATCTTTCCCATGAAAAGGACACCCTGTCGGCGGTGATTGCCGCCCGGAACCAGGCGGCGGGACTGGAAAAGGCGCTGGCCGGGAATGCGGGCAATGGCGAGGCGATGGCGAAGTTCGCCCAGGCCGAAGGGGTGCTGAACGGGGCGCTGGGCCGCCTGATGATGGTGTCGGAAGCCTACCCCGACCTCAAGGCCGACGGCACTGTCGCCGACCTGATGGAAGAACTGAAGTCGACGGAAAACCGGGTGGGCTTTGCCCGGCAGGCGTTCAATGACGCGGTGATGGAATACAACATCCGCCGCGAGCAGTTCCCGGACAATCTCATTGCCGGGGTTTGCGCTTTCCACCGCGCGTCGCCGCTGGAAATCCCCAATGTGGAAGCCCGCGAGCCCGTGCGCATCCAGATGACCTGACGTCATGGATTTCTTCACCCGGCAGCAGTCCGCGCGGCGCGCCACGGCGCGGCTGGTCATTTACATGATCATCACCGTCTTCCTGCTGTTCCTGGCGGTGGATTTGGTGCTGTACGGCTGCGCCGTGGCGGTCGGCAAGGCGGGCGAGGGGGCGGTCTGGTGGTCACATTACTGGACGCCGCAGGCCTTGCTGGGCACGCTGCTGCTGGTGGTCGGCGGCAGCCTGCTGGAGTGGTTCCGGTTAAAGGACGGCGGCCGCGCCGTGGCGGAAATGATGGGGGCGACGCCGGTGGATTACGCCACCCGCGATCCCGCCGAGCGGCAGTTATTGAACGTGACCGAGGAAATGGCGATTGCCTCCGGGCTGCCGGTGCCGCCGGTGCATGTCATCCGCCAGGAACCGGGCATCAATGCCTTTGTCGCCGGGCTGACGCCGCAGCAGACGGTGCTGGTGGTGACGCGCGGCGCACTGGACCATCTCAGCCGGGATGAGCTGCAGGGCGTGGTCGGGCACGAATTCAGCCATATCCTGAATGGCGACACCCGCCTGAACATGCGCTTGCTGGCGGCGCTGTCGGGCATCCTCGCCATCGGCCAGCTGGGCGGCTTCCTGATGCGCTCGCTGACGGGAGGCTATGACGGCCGCCGCCGCAACAATACTTCGGTGCCGCTGGCCTGGCTGTTCGGCCTGGCGCTGTGGCTGGTGGGGTATGTCGGCCTGTTCATGGGGCGGGTGATCAAGGCGGCTATCTCGCGGGAGCGCGAACTGCTGGCGGATGCTTCGGGCCTCCAGTTCACCCGCAATCCGGAAGGACTGGCGGGCGCGTTGTGGAAAATCCGTGAGCAGGGCTCGTGGTTGCAAGGCTTGCATGCCGAGGAAGTCAGCCACCTGTGTTTCGGCGAAAGCCTGCGCATGCAGCAGTGGCTGGCCACGCATCCGCCCATTGATGAACGCATCGAGACGCTGTGCCCCGGCTTCCTGACGCGCATGAAGAACCGGCAGGTCAGGGTGCCCAAGTCCGTGCCGGTGCAGCAGGGCACCGCCGCGTCGCAATTCAATCCGGAAGGCAGCCTGGGCTTCGCTTCCGCCAGCGGCCGTTTTCCGGCGGCTCCGGCCCCGGCGTCACCTTTCGCGCCGGTTGCGGCGCCGGATGACCCCATTCCCTTTGACGGCGTTTTTGAAAGCGCCCGGCTGGTCGACCGCATCGGTGAATTGCGGATGGAAGACCTGGAGTCGGCGGGCTGGCTGCACCGGCATTTGCCGGTCGAGGTGACGCGGGCGCTGCAAACCGGCACCGGCGCCAAGGCGGTGCTGTATGCCCTGATCGCCCGCTTTCAGGAGATGGAGCCCGGGCAGCTGCGCATGCTGCTGGGCGGGCAGGGGTCGCTCTGCGCCTGGGTCGAGCAGATCAGCGGTCATTTGCGCGGCCTCGATGCCCGCTTCGCGCTGCCGGTTGTGGAGTTGTGTCTGCCGCGTCTGAGCCTGCCCGATACCTCCGCTGTCGATGCCCTGCTGCAGGACCTGCGCCGGCTGGCGCTGGCCAATGATCATCTTTCGGTTTTCGAATTCGCGCTGTTGAAACGCGTCGAGCAGCAATTGCGTCTTCCGGCCCCGGTTTTGCATTACCACGCTCTGGAAAGCCGGCTGCAGCCGGTGGCGGTGCTGGTGTGCAGCCTGCTGTCGTTCAGCAGCCATGAAGGGGATGATCTGCCCCGGCACTACCAGGCGCTGATGACCGGCCTGGGCGTCACTCCGCCGCCCATGCCGGAGCCGGGCGACCGGCCGCTGGAAGCCCTGGACAAGGCCTTGCGGCAGCTGCGCGCGCTGAACCCCGACGGCAAGCGCCGCCTGGTGGCCTTGTGCGCGCGGACGGTGGAAAGCGACGGGCTGCTGCACATCCGCGAATACGAGCTGCTGCGTGTGGTGGCGGGCCTTCTGGACTGTCCGCTGCCATTGTTACAAGGTGTGATTCACGCGTGATTTTCCTGTTGCCAGCGGTTTAAAAAGGGTGTCTAATGGGACTTACCGTTGAAGCTGCAACTGTGTCGCCTGATTTCGCTGATGTCTGGCCGTTGTTGATGTGTGTTAGGCGGATTTTCAGTAAACATCAGAGGATTATTTCCATGTCCAATCGCGAACAAGGCACTGTCAAGTGGTTCAACGACACCAAGGGTTTCGGTTTCATCCAGCGTCAAGCCGGTGAAGACGTTTTCGTCCATTTCCGCGCCATCCGCGGCGACGGCCACCGCACCCTGCGTGACGGCCAGAAGGTCGAATTCACCGTGGTGAAGGGCCAGAAGGGCTTCCAGGCTGAAGACGTCCGCGCTATCGACTGATAGCAGCGACGCTTGCGTCCTGTCGAAAAGGCTCCCTCACGGGGGCCTTTTTCATTTCCGGCGTTTGCCGCCGGTCTGCGGTTCGTGATGTCCGTTTTTACGATTGCCAAGGTCAAGGCCGCTCAGGCTATTATCCGGAAAGCCCTGCCGTCATCCGGACCCAGCCATGAGCAAAGAACGTTATTACGAACCCGCCCCCGACGCCATTGATGTTGCGGAATTCCGCAAGGTGGTCGACAGCCGCCGTTCAGTGCGCAAATTCACCGACAAGCCCATTCCCGCCGACGTACTGGATGACTGTCTGGACATGGCGATGCTGGCCCCGAACTCGTCCAACCTGCAGCAATGGGAATTCTATGTGGTGAAGTCGCCGGACAAGAAGGCGAAGCTGGTTGAGGCCTGCCTGAACCAGAACGCCGCCGGCACCGCCGCCGAGCTGATCGTGATCGTGGCGCGGACCGCCTCGTGGCGCGAGCATGCGCGCCTGACGCTGGAACACTGGCCGCAGCCGAGCATTCCGAAGATCGTCAAGGATTATTACGGCCGCCTGGCCCCGTTCTATTACGGGCAAGGCCCTTTGGGCAGCTGGGGCCGGGTGAAGCAGGGTATCGCGCTGGTGACCGGCCTGTTCAAGCCGGTGCCGCGCGGCCCCTATACCGCCACGGACATGAAAATCTGGGCCGCCAAGAGCGTGGCCCTGGCCTCGGAGAACCTGATGCTGGCGCTGCGGGCGCACGGTTTTGATTCCTGCCCGATGGAAGGCTTTGACGAAGTGCGGGTGAAGCGGCTGCTGAATCTGCCGAAGGATGCCTTTGTGGTGATGGTGCTGGGCGCGGGCGAGCGCGCCCGTGACGGTGTGTATTACCCGCGCCTGCGCTTCGACCGCCAGCGCTTCGTGCATGAAGTCTGAGGTGGATTAGCGGCCCAGCAGCCGGTTCACAAAGGCAAGCTGGGCCGGAAGCGTGACGGTCTTCTGGTCATAGCGCTCCACGGCGGTCCGCCGCGCGCCTTCCCGGACCGCAGCGAAGGCTTCCGGCTTCGCCAGCACTTCAATCGCCTGCGCTGCCAGCGCGTCCCGGTCGAAGAAATCAAACAGCAAGCCGTTCTCGCCGTGCCGCACCACTTCGGTCACCGGCGGCGTCGCCGATGCCAGCAGCGTGCAGCCGGAGGCCATCGCTTCCAGCATCGACCACGACAGCACGAAGGGGTACGTCAGGTAGGCATGCGCCCGGGAGACCTGCAGCAGGCGCAGGAAATCGGGGTAGGGCAGCGGCCCGAGAAAATGGATGCGGCTCAGGTCCAGCTTCCCGTCCAGCTCGCGCAGCATGGCCTGCCGCCAGGTCAGGCCGTCCGGGGCGGCGGCGCCATAGCCGGTCAGGTCATCGCCGACAATCAGCGTCACCGCGTTCGGCCGCGCCTTCTGGATGGCGGGCAGTGCGCGCATGAACACATGAAAGCCGCGATACGGTTCCATGTGCCGGTTTACCAGCGTCAGCACTTCATCATTCCGGGTCAGCACCCGGCCGCCCGGCAGCGTCCAGATGGCGGTTTCATCCGGGCGGATGCGGTCGGTATCCACGCCTTCATGGATCACCTCGATCCGCGGTTGATATTCGGCGGGATACAGGCTTTTCTGCCATTCCGTCGGGCTCCAGCCGGCATCCAGGCCGGTCAGGCTGACCAGCTGGGTGGCGTTGCGGGTGCGCAGCAGGAAGCGGCGGTCGAAGTCGGTGGGGAATTCGGGGTCGAAGCCGACATCCTTGCCCGTGGCGTGGTAGAAGAACTCGGTGTAGCCGACAATTTTGGCGTCAGGATAGATGTCGCGCAGATACAGCGCCTCGCCCCAGCCCGCGTGCGCCACGACCAGATCAGGCACGAAGCCCTTCTGTTTCAGCGCCAGTCCGGCGCGCACCACGCTCTGGCCGCGCAGGACGTTGCCTTCCATGCCGCGCAGGTAGGCATGAACGCCCGGCGTGGGGTTGCGCGGCAATTCATACCCCGCCAGCCGGACCCCGGGCAGGCTGTTGCCCAGGCGGTCCATGGCTTTCTTTTCCCCCAGACCGACCACAAAGTTGCCGGGGTCGAGCGCCAGGTGGCGGCTGAGGTGGCTGAACTGGCCGGGAAAGTTCTGGTGAATGAAGAGGGCGCGCATGAGTCTGTCGGTTATGGTGGTTGTCGGCGGTTGTTATGCATCGAAAAGCGGGAGGCGTCAACGGCCCGCCGCCATCCCCGCCACCCATTCGCCGATCATCGGCGTCACATCAATCCGGTTGCTGGCGTGCGCCACGGTATTGCAGCCCGCCAGCTCGCCGATACCGGCTTCACGCATTTCCTCAGCCGTATCTTCCCCGAACAGGGCGTGCACGAATACCGCCCGCACATCGCCAATGCCCTGCGCGCGCAGTTGCCGCGCTACCTGCATCAGCGTGTGGCCGGTGGACACCATGTCATCCACCAGCACGACGGTGTCAAAGTCTTCGGCCGAAAAATCGGGCACGCGGATTTCCACCTGGCGGTCACCCAGCCGGATCTTGTCCAGCACCCGGAACGGCAGGCCGCAACGCGCCGCCACCGCCGTCACCCACTGTTCGCTTTCACGGTCGGGGCCGATCAGTAGCGCCTTGCCGGTCAGGCGGCCGTTCAGCCAGTCGCCGATCACGTCCGTGGCGTGCAGCGCGGTGCTGGGCACGGTGTAGACATCTTCCAGGTTGGGGATGCGGTGCAGGTGCGGATCGACCGTCACCATCGCATCCACCAGCCGTGACAGCAGGCGCGCATAGCTGGCGGCGCTGACGCCTTCGCCGGGGTGGAAGGCAATGTCCTGCCGCATGTAGGCCAGATAGGGAGCCACCAGCCACAGCCGCTTCGCGCCCAAGCCGCGCAGCACATCGCAGACAAAGGTCAGCGCCAGGGTCTTCTCGGAGGGATGGTCCAGCGTGCAGACCACCACCACGGTGTCGGTCACGGCCTCAGGCACGCGCACGCGGATTTCGCCATCGGGGAACGGGTGGATTTCGGCGGCCTGACAGCGGCTTGCCAGGCCCTTGGCCGCCAGCCAGTCGCGCAGGCGCGGCCCCAGGCCGGCTTCGTCGTACAAGGTGACCAGGCTGATCATACGGATTCTTCCTCGACAATAATCATGTCCGGGTGGGCCTCGTGGAATTCGAGGGCATAGGCCAGTTCGCCGGGACTGTCGGCAAACAGTTCGAACAGCGGATCGCCACGCTCGACGCGGTCGCCCAGGTGCACCGCCAGCTTCAGGCCCGCGCCGGGGGCGCCGGGGGCGCCCGCCAGCTTCGCCAGCCGCGACACCAGACGGTTGTTGATGTGGGTGACGATGCCCTGCCGGGGCGCGGTGATGCCATGATTGCAGGACGCGACTACGGGTTCCCGGAAGCCGCCCTGCGCTTCGCAGATGGCCAGGAATTTCTCCCCGGCGCGGCCGGACAGCAAGGCCTCGCGCGCCAGGCGGCTGCCCTTGCCGTGCGGGGCGATGCCGCCCAGTTCCAGCAGTTCCCCGGCCACCAGCAGCGCGCGCTCGCGCAGGTCGGCGGGCGCGCCGGGCTGGTTGCGCAGCACGGCCAGCACGTCCTGCGCCTCCAGCGCCGGGCCGACGCCGAAGCCGACCGGCTGGGTGCCGTCCGTCTGTACGGTGCGGACTTCCATACCCAGGGCCGCGCCTACATTCTTCAGCAGGTGGGCCAAGTGGTCGGCGGCCTGCCGACCCCGCACCTTGGCGGTGGGGCCGACCGGAATGTCGATCAGCACATGCGTGGAACCGGCGGCGGCCTTCTTCGACAGCACCGATGCCACCATCTGCCCCTCGCTGTCGATATCCAGCGCGCGTTCCACCCGGATCAGGATGTCGTCGGCGGGGGACAGCGATACCGAGCCGCCCCAGACCAGACAAGCGTTTTCCTTCTCCACCACGGCGCGCATCTGTTCCAGGGTCAGGGTGACGCGGGTCATGGTTTCCATGGCGTCGGCGGTGCCGGCGGGCGAGGTGATGGCGCGGGAGGAGGTCTTGGGAATCATCAGCCCGCAGGCGGCGGCGATGGAGACGACAATCGGCGTGGTGCGGTTGCCGGGCAGCCCGCCCAGGCAGTGCTTGTCCATGACCATCTCG
>DASUIM010000032.1:0-3765 GCA_036279775.1 Fluviicoccus sp.
CCCTGCCGGTAGCCGTGGAACGGCAGGGTGTAAAGCAGCACGTCATAACCCTGTTCGTAGAACCATTCCAGCGCAAAGAATTTGCTGTTGACCCAGTAGCTGTCCATGATGAAACCGTGGATGACGGCGATGGTGGGCCGCGGCTTGTCGCCGTGCTTCCAGTATTGCGCCCAGGCGATTTCGTTGTTGTCGTGACGGTGGTAATCCTCGCGCACCCGCCGGTTCACCGCCTCGAACGGACTTTTGAAGCTGAGCAGGTAGGACTGGCCTTCCTTGGGTTTATGCGCCAGCGGTCCGGAATGCCGGACACGCACGCGGATGCCCGGTTTCGGCTTCTGGAAGAAGGCGTGGGCGTCACCGGCGGTGGCCATGTCGTGATAGAAGGCGCGCTCCTTGCGGTCGCGCAGCAGCGTGTCCGGCCGCAGGCTCCACGGCAGTGACAGCGCGGTGGTGGCGGCGATGATGCCCGCGCGCAGCCCCAGATCGGTCAGCGACGAAGTCTGCAGGCGCAGCCGCGTGAAGCGGTCCAGATGGTTCACCACCTTCCAGGCGGGGAATTCCGGGTCGAGGTTCCGCCACCACGGCGCGGCGGGACGCAGTTGCGCCGGACGGCGGCGGGGCGTGACGATTTCAGGGGGCAAAACGGGGGACATGGGCCTCGCCAACAGCTGGATACGGGGAGACCGACTAAAGCAAGCGCTTGGCCGGAAGTCAATGGCGGCCGGGCCGAATCCCTGCATTCGCCCGGGCATCACACGATGGCGGCTGGCAGTATACATGCCGTGTGCGGCGGCGATTCCACCCTCCCGTCGGTCAGGCGTATGATGGAAACATATCCCTTCTCCGGATGCGACGATGACGTTTTCCCGCTGGCTGTGGATCCCGCTGACAGGCCTGCTGCTGAACGCCTGTACGACCTTTGAAGCCTATGACGGCCCCGTCCGCCCCGACCGTGAGGTGGCCACGGTGAAGGCGTCGATGCGGGTGGTGCCGTTGCTGCTGGTCAATTTCGTCAGCATCAACAGCGTGCAACTGCTGGACGGCAAGCGCGTGAATGCCTACACCACCCGCCTGCCGCCGGGGGAACACTGGTTCGGCTTTACCCCCGGCGCGGCGGTGGTCGTGGGCGGTTATGGCGGCGGCGGGGTCATCCCGGCGGCCACCCGACGGTCCTGTGCCTTCAAGGCCGAGGTCCGGGCCAGTCATACCTACACCCTGACACCCGGCTCGCTGAAGCTGCCTGCGGGGGACAGCGCCGTCCTGCAAAACGGCACGGTGCGTCTGAGTGATGACGTCAAGTGGCGCCGGGCTCGCAAAACCACGATTCCGGTAATCTGCCACATCGGCGCTGCGGATTTTTGCCGCACCGATGCCGAGTGTCCGGCCAAGGAGCCGGCCGCCAAATGCGTCATCCCTGACGGGCAGCCGATAGGCATCTGCACCCACGACGCTCCCTGAAACCGGACAGGAAATCCTTCCCTTCCCGGCGGTTTTGCGGGAGGCTTGCCGCCACCCGCCCACCGGACTGCCCCCATGACCGCACCAACTCCCGGCAACCTGTACGCCGACCTGTCGTCCCACTACGACGGCTTCTGTCATGACGTGGACTACGCCGGGCAGGCGGATTTCCTGCAACGCGCCTTTGACTGTCTGGCGGAATCGGGCGGACGGGAATACCTGGATTTGGCCTGCGGCACCGGACAATTGCTGGAAGCCATGCAACGCCGGGGCTTTGGCGTCGCCGGGCTGGACAACAGCCCGCAGATGCTGGACGCGACGGCGCGGCGCTGTCCGGAGGCGGCATTGATCCTGAGCGACCTGGCCGCCTTCGAGATCGACAGCCGTCTCGACCTGATCAGCTGCCTGCTCTATTCCCTGCACTACAGCCACCCGGTCGCCGCGTTGGCGGAAACCCTGCGCCGGGCCTACCGCGCCCTGAAGCCGGGCGGTATCTTCATTTTTGACACGGTCGACAAGCACGGCATCCAGAATCGCGATGCCGTGACACGGCTGACGCAGGACGGCGCGGATTTCACCTTCCGCTCGGGCTGGCGCTATGACGGTGAAAGCGAGACCCTGGCATTGCAGGTGGCGATCCGCCGCGAGGATGCCAACGGCGTGCGGGACTGGGAAGACCACCACGCAATGACCGCCATTTCGCTGAGCGGCCTGAGCGCGCTGATGCGTGAAACCGGCTTCACGCTGAGGCTGCTGGAACGGGACTTTGGCCGCATGCGGGAATGGGACGGCCGCAGTTACAACCTGCTGGTTGTGGGACGCAAGCCCGGCGCACCCGGTAGCGCACCAGTCTGATGCCGGATGGCCGCCGGGCAGATTTCATGCTATCCCTAGGCCTGTTCCCCGAAGCGGAGTCGGCATCATGTCCCTGAAGCGCAGAACCCTGCTGGCCGCCGGGCTGGCCGGCGCGGCCGGTGGTGCCGGACTGACCGGCTGGCTGCTGCACCCCCGAGCCCCCGCTCCCCGGCGGGTGCCGCCGCTGCCTGCGGGCATCAGGCCGGGGGCGAAACCACTCAACATCCTGCTGGTGGTCACCGACCAGGAACATGCCGACCTGCCGCCGGGCCTGCCCCTGCCCGGTCATGAGCGCCTGCGCGCCAGGGGCATCAGCTTCACCCGCTTCCACGTCAACACCACGCCGTGCTCGCCGTCGCGTTCCAACCTCTACTTCGGCCAGCACACCCAGAAAACCCGGATGGTGGTGAACTACGGCGTCTTCCCCGAACCGTCCATTCCCGATGACATGCCCAGTCTGGGCCATTACCTGCGCGCCAACGGCTACGACACCGCCTACAAGGGCAAATGGCATCTGGGCGGCGTGCCGGAAGGACACCAGCTGACCTACGGCCGCTACCCGGGCACGCGCGACGCGCTGGAGCCCTTCGGCTTTTCGGATTTCAACTTCGACGGCGACCCGCACGGCTCCACCTGGACCGGTTTCAAATACGACGGCCAGATCGCCGCCGAGTCCTCGCAGTGGTTGCGCGACCGGGCGGCATCCGGCAACGGCAAGCCCTGGCTGCTGGCGGTGAATTTCGTCAACCCGCACGACATCATGTATTTCACCACCGGCGAGCGCCAGACCGCCTCGCGGCGCATGCGCGATTATCTGGCGCCGCTGGCGCAAGCCCCGGACGACCCGCTGTACCGCGCGCTGTGGGAACTGCCGCTTCCCGCCAACCGCCATGACGACCTGCACCACAAGCCGGACGCACACGCCAGCTATGTAAAATTCTGCAACATGGCCTATGGCCGCCTGCCCGAGGGCGACGACAGCTGGCGCGCCTATCGCAATTACTATTTCAACTGCATCCGTGACGCCGACCGTCACCTGCTGACGGTGCTGGACGCGCTGGAAGCCAGCGGGCAGGCCGACCGCACCATCGTCGTGTTCACCGCCGACCACGGCGAGATGGCGGGCGGCCACGGCCTGCGCCAGAAAGGCCCGTTCATGTACCAGGAGAATGTGCGGGTGCCGCTGATCGTGGCGCACCCCGACGGCCCGCAAGGCGTGACAACGGGGGCGCTGGGCAGCACCATCGACCTGACGCCGACGTTGCTGGAACTGGCCGGGGTGGACGGCAAACGGCTGCCGGAGCTGTATCCGCAACTGGCCGGGGTCAGCCTGGCGTCATCCATCGGCCGCGTGCAGGGGCGCTCGGAGCGTGACAAACGCGGCCATCTGTTCAACTACAACACCACCCACCATATCGACAACGAATTCATTGGCGCGCTGATCGACCATGA
>DASUIM010000033.1:0-1753 GCA_036279775.1 Fluviicoccus sp.
GCCAGTTCCTTGGCGGTGACGTCACCCTTGTAGATCCAGACCTTCACGCCGATGCGGCCGAAGGTGGTCTTGGCCTCGTAGAAGCCGTAGTCGATGTTCGCGCGGAGGGTGTGCAGGGGCACACGGCCTTCGCGGTAGAACTCCGAGCGGGACATTTCTGCGCCGCCCAGTCGACCCGAGCAGGCGATACGGATGCCCTTGGCACCTGCACGCTGCGCGGACTGCATGGCCTTCTTCATCGCACGGCGGAAAGCCACGCGGGAAGTCAGCTGCTCAGCAACGCCCTGGGCAACAAGCTGTGCTTCCATCTCGGGGTTCTTGACCTCGAGGATGTTCAGCTGAACCTGCTTGCCGGTGAGCTTTTCGAGCTCGCCGCGGATGCGGTCTGCTTCTGCGCCGCGGCGGCCGATAACGATGCCCGGACGTGCCGTGTGGATATCCACACGGACACGGTCGCGGGTGCGCTCGATTTCAACCTTGGCGATACCGGCGCGCTCCATGCCCGTGGACATGAGCTGGCGGATACGGATGTCTTCGCGAACGAAGTCCTTGTACCGCTGGCCGGGCTTGGTGCTGTCAGCAAACCAGTGCGATACGTGATCGGTGGTGATGCCGAGTCGGAACCCGTGCGGGTTAACTTTCTGTCCCACTTAGCGAGCCTCCTCTTTCTCCGGGGTAGCGACTACCACGGTGATGTGGCTCGTGCGCTTCTTGATCTGAAATGCACGACCCTGGGCACGCGGCTGGAACCGCTTCATGGTCGGGCCTTCATCAACAAACGCTTCGCTGATGATGAGGTCACCTTCGTCAAACGCCACGCCGTCGCGGTCCGCGAGGACCCGGGCGTTGGAGATTGCCGACTGAACTACCTTGAATACCGGCTCAGAAGCTGCCTGGGGGGCAAACTTCAGAATTGCCAGAGCCTCGTTCGCTTGCTTACCACGAACAAGGTTGACGACGCGCCGGGCCTTCATAGGCGTTACGCGGATGTGACGCGCAATTGCCTTGGCTTCCATTGCTTTCCTTCTCTCGTCTTTGACGTAAGTGCAGGCGCCTAGCGGCGCTTGCCCTTACGGTCGTCCTTGACATGGCCGCGGAATGTCCGCGTGGGAGCGAATTCGCCGAGCTTGTGCCCGACCATCGACTCAGTGACAAACACGGGGATGTGCTTGCGTCCGTCGTGTACGGCGATCGTGTGCCCGAGCATGTCGGGGATGATCATCGAGCGGCGGGACCAGGTCTTGATGACGTTCTTGGTGCCCTTTTCGTTTTCCCTGTCCACCTTTACAAAGAGGTGCTGGTCAACGAAAGGACCTTTTTTCAGGCTGCGTGGCATGTGTCCAGGCTCCTATCGCTTGTTCTTGCCAGTACGACGGCGACGAACAATAAGCTTGTCGCTCTCTTTGTTGGGACGGCGGGTGCGGCCTTCGCGCTTACCGTTCGGGTTGACGGGGTGACGTCCACCGGACGTCTTACCCTCGCCACCACCGTGGGGGTGGTCAACCGGGTTCATGGCGACACCACGGACGGTCGGGCGAACGCCCTTCCAGCGCATACGGCCGGCCTTACCCCAGTTGATGTTCGACTGCTCGGCGTTGCCGACCTCGCCGACGGTTGCGCGGCAGCGCACGTCAACGTTGCGGATTTCGCCGGAAGGCAGACGCAGCTGGGCGAAACGGCCTTCCTTAGCAACGAGCTGGATCGATGCGCCGGCGGAGCGGCCCATCTTGGCGCCGCCACCCGGACGCAGTTC
>DASUIM010000034.1:0-8640 GCA_036279775.1 Fluviicoccus sp.
TTCGGCGCGCTGCACGGCCGCTTCGGTCAGGGCGGTGACGCCGACATTGCTGCTGGGTGCGGTCAGGGTGAAGGCGGCGCGCAACTGGGTGCCCGCGGGCAGGGGCTGGTTGCTGCCGGTGCCTTCGTCGAAATAGGTGGCTCCGGTTTCGGGGACCACTTCCGCCAGCACGGCGTTGACCGAGGCCGGCACCTGGAAGGTGGCCTGGCCGTTGATCAGGGCCTGGCTGCCGATTTCAGCGTGGGTGACGGAGTTGCGGAGCACGACCCGGGCGTTGGATATGCGGCCCAGCGACGGTGTGACAATCAGGGTTTTGCTGGTGACGACATCGACGTCATGATCGTTGGTATTGCAGCCGCCCAGACCCAGGCTGATGGCCAGAATGGAGAGGGAAAGGATTCCCGGATTTTTGAGGTTCATGATGCATCCTTGAGATTGAACAACGGGTTTTAAAATTATTATGTTGCCAGTCTGGAAGATAACGCCAACGGCTCGGCATTTCATGTTCTAAAACAGCCTTGCGCCGCATAAGGTTTTGCAGAGTGTTACAGCGGCCTAATTGCGTATCTGCTGGCTCAGCACCAGTTCCAGACGGTTCTTGACGCCGAAGGTGCCAAGAATCGCCGTGACATGTTCCTTGACCGTATGTTCGCTGATGCCCAGCGTGCGGGCGATCTGCTTGTTTGACAACCCTTCCAGCAAGGCGTCGAACACACTGCGCTGGCGCTCGGTCAAGACCGGCGGCGTGTTCCAGCCGCCGTCACTTACGGTCGGGTCAAACACATACTCTCCGGCCTGAATGCGCCGGAAGCCGTCCAGAACATGCTCAACATCGGCGTTTTTCAGCAGCAGCCCGCGCACGCCGCGATAACGCGCCTGGGCGACGGCGGGCGGTTCCGGCGCGGCCGAGATCAGAATGACGCGGGATATCCACGGGGTCAGCAAGTCCAGCACGGCGTTGAAGCTCATGTCCGGCAAATGCATGTCCAGGAAAATATAGTCAGCTTTCGCCGCCAGCGGCGTTACACCTTCGGCGCCATGGCTGGTATGAATGACGGCGGCCGGATAGCACGCCTGCAGCAGGCTTTTCAGGCCGGCGCAGGTCATCGGGTGATCGTCAATTATCAGTAGTTGCATGGCGGTTCCTTGTACGCAGGAAGTCCGGGGAAGATGAAAAAATTATAGTGCTCCCGCCACCGAATGCCTTCCCCCCTGTGGTAGGGGTGGCGGGTTGTCAGCGCAGCAGGCCGTTCAGGGTTTGCAGCAGCAGGTCCGGGTTCACCGGTTTCGACAGCAGCATTAACCCTTCCTGCTCGGCGCGCTCGTGCGTTTCAGCCAGCAATTCGCCCGATAACAGCAACCCGCGCGCCTTCGGCCAGTCACCCAGCCAGTCGGTCAGCCACTCGATGCCGTCGCGCTCACCCGGCAGACGGATATCGCACAGGATCAGATCCGGCTCCGGTGAAGCCGCCACGGTGGACGGATCGGCGTGGTGTTCGACGGTCAGTCCCCAGCCGCTCGCCCAGGCGATCAGCGCCGATGCCGCCATGGGGTCATCCTCCACCAGCAGCAACCGCCGGTCCTTCAGGTTACCGGGCACCGGCAACGGCTGTGCCCGGAAGACTCCCGCGTTGTCCTGCAGCGGTTCCAGATCCTGCACGCCCAGATCCAGCGAGAAGCAGCTCCCCCGGCCCGGCACGGAATGCAGTTGCAGCGTGCCGCCCAGCAGCGAGGCCGCCTCCTGCACGATGCTGAGGCCCAGTCCGATGCCGCGCGAGCGGTCGCGCGTCGGGTTGTTGAGCTGCACATAGGGCTTGAAGATATTGTCGCGCTGGTCTTCCGGAATGCCCTGCCCCTGATCCGCCACGGCCAGCACGACGTGTCCCCGTTTCAGCCGCGCGGTGACCAGGATGCGCCTGCCGCTGCCGGAGAACTTGACGGCATTGGCCAGCAGGTTGTCCATGACCCGCCCCAGCAGTCCGGTATCGGTGAAGACGGCCCGTCGCCGCAGACGATGGTCCACGCGCAGGTCAAGTCCGATGCCATGCGTGGCGGCCACCTGGCGATGCGATCCGCACAACTGCTCCAGGAAACCGTCCAGCGCCGTCCGCGTGAAATTCAGCTTGTAGGCTCCGCCTTCCAGCCGTGACAGGTCCATCAGGTTGTTGAACTGTTCCGACAAGGCGTTGCCCGCCTCCAGGATCTTTTCCACCAGCTCGCCGCTCTCACCGTCGCGCACCCGCATGCGCAAGGCGTGGCCCAGCAGCATCACGGCATGCACCGGCTGACGCAGGTCGTGGCTGGCGGCGGCCAGGAAGGCGGATTTGTCCAGGCTGGCCTGCCGCGTCCGGGCGACCTCCAGCGCTTGTTGTTCCAGCAGGTTTTCGCGGTCGGCTCGCAGCTTCATGTTCTGCGCGATCACGTCGCGGCGTTCCAGCGCCATGCGCACGATCACAAAGTGGTAAAGCAGGAACAGCACCGCCAGAATTTGCCACAAATCCGGAAAGATGCCCGGAAAGCGGGATACGAACAGCAAAGAGGACAGGATGGCTCCGGCCAGCATGTGCCCCAGACCGAAAATGGCGATGGCCCCGGCTCCGGCCCCGACACCCAGATAAATGATGGTCAGCACCACATTGTATTCATGCTGTCCGGGGGACATCAGCCAGCCGCTCAGCCCCCAGAGCAGGCCGACGGCGGCGCTGTAGCAGAAGCCGCGCCATTCCCCCGTTTTCAGGGTGTCGGCGTCGGGATCTTCCTCGTCAATGCGGCAATAGCGTCTTCGGAAAATGAAGCCCGCCGTTGAAATCAGCGCAGCAGCGGCCAGCCAGGGCGCCCAGATCCAGACGGAAACCCGGCTCAGGCTCATGCTGACGGCAAGAACGGCGACAATCAGCCCGAGATGCGGCCGGGACACCCGCGCCCCCAGCGCCAGCATCTCCGCCTGCAGGCGGAGGCTGTAAACCTGATGATTGAACAAGGGGGGAAAGCGCCTGGTCACGGCCGGTTCTTCCTGACGTTTGCCCTGCCCCGGTCTGTCGCCGGGTTGAGGGGTTCCGGATTAGTAATAGAACCAGTATGCCACCAGAATCGCGGCGATGACACTGGCCAGATCGGCCAGCAGGCCGCAGGCCAGCGCCTGGCGTTCGTGACGGATGCCGACGGAACCGAAATAGACCGCCAGCACATAGAAGGTGGTTTCGCTGGACCCCTGCACAATGGCGGCCACCCGCGCCGGGAAAGAGTCGACGCCGTAGGTCTGCATGGTTTCAATCATCATGGCGCGCGCGCCGCTGCCGGAAAACGATTTCATCAGCGCCGTCGGCAGCGCCGGAACAAAATCGGTATTCAGGCCCAGCCAGGCGAAGCCCGAGGCCAGCCCGCCCAGCAGCAGGTCCAGAATGCCGCTGGCGCGGAACATGGCGATCGCCACCAGCATCGCCACCATAAAGGGAATCAGGTTGACCGCCACCTCGAAGCCTTGCTTCGCGCCAGTGATGAACGCGTCATACAGCGGCACCTGCTTGCGCCACCCGGCCAGCAGGAACAGCGTGATGACCCCGAAAATGGCCAGATTGCCGATCAGCGACGACCGCGCGCCCAGCGCTTCCGGCGGCAGGCCGATCACCAGGCTCACCATGCCCGCCATCAGCGCCAGGAAGGCCGCCAGATAGGCGAAGACCACCCTGTCCCACAACTTCAGCTTTTGCACCCAGGCAACGGCCAGCAGGCCCGTCAGTGTGCCGACGCTGGTGGCCATCAGGATCGGCAGGAACACGCTGGCCGGATCGGGCGCGCCCATTTGCGCGCGATAGACAAAGACACTGACCGGAATCAGCGTCACGGAAGAAGTATTCAGCACCAGGAACAGCACCTGGGCGTTGGTGGCGGTTTCGGGGTCGGGATTCAGGCTCTGCAGGTCCCTCATGGCTTTCAGACCCATCGGCGTCGCGGCGTTATCCAGCCCCAGCATGTTGGCGGCCATGTTCATCGTCACCGAACCGATGGCCGGATGTCCGGCGGGTACGTCCGGCATCAGTCGCCGGAACAGCGGCGCCAGCACCCAGGCCAGCCGGTCGGTCAAACCGCTCTTTTCGGCGATCTGGAACAGGCCCAGCCAGAAGCACAACACGCCGGTCAGGCCCAAGGCAATCTCAACGGCGCTCTTGGCCGTCTTGAAGCTGGCTTCCACGGCGGCGGCCAGCACCTCCGGGTGACCCAGGATGGCTTGCCACAGGCAGGATGCGAATGCCAGCAGGAAAAAAGCGGGCCAGACACGATTGAGCATGATCAACTCCACCAAAGGCGGCAAGTGAAACGCAATTGCCCGAAAAGCTCAAGGATGTGGATAACTTCCGGTATCCGGACTTTTCCACAAAATTTGTGGATAACCTTGTGGACAAGCTGGGGATAACTGGGGGTCAAGGCAGGACTGACAAGGCTTTGACTTAAATTGATCAAAAAATAACCAGTAGATAAAACATCAATAAAATCAAATATTTGTGTTTTTCAATAGTGTCACAATCAATTTTTTTCAAGAAAGTTGAACCATCTGCTTGACAGTGTGTCCGTCAACAAAACAGCCTGTGGATATGTTCGATTTTTAAACTGTATTTCGGCGTTTGCCGGGATAATAATCACATAATCCGTCTGATTGAATGACTTGTCAGCAGCTGCTGTGCTGGGTCAAAATACGCCAAAACAAACCTCCAAAAGATAACAAGCGAATGAAGCGATTTCCGGTATGCACGGCCCTGTTTCTTTTTTCAGCGTCCATCGCTGAAGCGGGCAATGTTTACAAGTTCAAGGACCAGGACGGCAACATACTTTTCACCAATGTCGTCGATAATCGCAGCCGCCCCCGGGGTGAGGATTTCCGTCAGTATAACCAGTTGGAGAAAGTCACCTGGTACGCCGACACCAATGTACATTCGTATCATAATTGGGGTGGCGACGAGTTCGCGGTACGTCCCAGTTTCAGTAAACTGCGCAATGCCTTTGATGAAATGATTGCCGACGCCGCTTCCACCTATGGTGTTGACAAGGGACTGGTGAAGGCGGTTATTCATACCGAGTCCGGCTTCAATCCCAATGCCAAATCTCCGCCCGGCGCGCGTGGCCTGATGCAGTTGATGCCCGCTACCGCCCGCCGCTTCGATGTGGCTGATTCCTACGATCCCAAACAGAATATCCGGGGCGGCACCCGCTACCTCGGTTATCTCATTGACCGTTTCAAGAATCTGGAATTGGCGTTGGCGGCCTATAACGCCGGCGAAGGCAATGTCGACAAGTACGGCGGCATCCCCCCCTTCGCGGAAACCCAGGATTATGTGCGCCGGGTGATGAGCCGCTACCGCAAGCTTTATGGCGGTGAAGCCCTGTCGATGAATTAATATGAACCGTGTTTGAAATGACAAGGGGCGCCATCAGGCGCCCCTTGTCATTGGCGGATAATCAGGGGCGAGCCAGTTCGCCGAAGAGACTGATGAACTCTTCGGTCAATTTATGCCGGGGATTCAAATGCACCAGCGGCAGGCTGCGCTGATGCGATTCCCGCATCAATACCGAGGAAGACAGATGCGTTTTCAGGATTGGCAGGCCTTCCGAGCGCAGTTCTTCCACCAGTTGTACCGGCAGCGTGGCGCGCGGCTGGAACTGGTTGACAATAATGCCCTCCACTTCCAGATCGGTATTGTGGTCGGCGCGGGTTTCCCCGACGTTTTCCAGCAGCGTATACAGGGCCCGACGCGAGAAAGCATCGCAATCGAACGGAATCAGGCAGCGTTGGGCGGCAATCAGCGCCGACAAGGTATAGAAGTTGAAGGCCGGGGGGGTATCAATGAATATGTTGTCATACTGGCGGTGAATTTCCTTCAGCGCTCCCGCCAGTTTGTAAATTTTGTGTTTACTCTGCAGCAGGTGTTCGATTTCACCCAGTTCCGGATTTGACGGAATGACGTGCAGATTTTCAAAACGTGTCGGATGCACATATTCCGACAGGGGTTTGTCGCGGCCGGTCAGCTTCAGGGTCTGGGCAAAGAACTGGCCGATATTGGGCTGCAGTTCCGGCGTGGCTTCGGCGGTTTCCCCCAACAGGTATTGGGTGGCGTTGCATTGCGGATCCAGATCCAGCACCAGGGTTTTAAAGCCTTCGCTGGCGCTGATCGCCGCCAGATTTACCGTAATGCTGGATTTGCCGACGCCGCCTTTCTGATTGAAAATAACCCGCCGCATGAGCCTGCCTCACTGTTGAAATTATGGGAATGCCGGGAGACCCGTATTCTAGCGGGCGAATGGCGGCTAACGAAACGCTTTTATGGAAAATGTCACGCGGATTCCGTACGGTTGTCCGCCCAGCGCTGCAGCGCCGAGACATCCGAGGATTTGGCGTCGACCCAGTGCCCTTCTCCGTTGATGAACTCCTTTTTCCAGAACGGTGCCTGGCATTTCAGGAAATCCATAATAAAGGAAGCGGCTTCAAATGCCGCGTGACGATGGGCGCTGGAAACCACGACCAGCACAATCTGTTCTCCCGCCGCCAGATAACCGATGCGATGAATAACGCGCACGCCCGTTAACGGCCAACGCGATTTGGCCTCGGCGGCGATTTGTTGCAACGATCTCAGCGTCATGGCCGGATAATGTTCCAGTTCAATGGCGGTGACCGAACCGTGGCTGGCCAGGTCCCGCACCAACCCGGTAAAACTGACGATGGCGCCGGTGCTGCCGTTGCCCTGTAAAGCGCGGACTTCGGCGCCGGTATCAAAATCTTCCGTCTGGATGGAAATCATCTCAACCTCCGGTCACGGGCGGAAACAGCGCCACCTCGTCGCCGTCGTGGATCAGGCTGTCCACAGTGGCCATGTCCTGATTGATCGCGACCATGATGCCGCGCGGGCAGTCAAAGATTTCCTGCCAGGCACCGCCGCGTCCCGCCAGTTGCGCCATCAAGGCGGAAACGGTCAGCGGCTGTTGCAGCGCCAGCATCTCTTCCGCCACGCCCAGCTTTTCCCGGAATCGGGCGAAAAAACACAGTTTGATCATGCTTGCCACACTCCGGATTTGCCGCCTTCCTTGCGCAGCAGGCGGACGTTCTCAATCACCATGCCCTTGTCGACGGCCTTGCACATGTCGTACAGGGTCAGCGCGGCCACGGATGCCGCTGTCAGCGCCTCCATTTCCACGCCGGTCTGACCGGTCAGGCGGCAGGTGGTGGTAATGCGCACGGCATCCGGCGCTTCGGCGTCGAGGTCGACTTTGACGGACGACAGCGATAAAGGGTGGCACAAGGGAATCAGCTCCCAGGTGCGCTTGGCGGCCTGGATGCCCGCGATGCGCGCCACGGCGAACACATCGCCCTTGGCGTGGCGGCCTTCAACGATCATGGCCAGGGTTTCGGGCTGCATGCGGATGCGGGCTTCGGCGATGGCTTCACGGACGGTGTGGGACTTATCGCCCACATCCACCATGCGGGCGGCGCCTTTTTCATCAAGATGGGTCAGTCCCATGAAAATATCCTGTCAGGGTTTTGGTGTAGAATACCGCCATTGTGGGTAATCGTCATTGATGAGGTGTCATATGGCATGGCAGTCACGGGTCACCGTCGCGGTGGTGGTTGAGCGCGAAGGTCGGTTCCTGCTCGTGGAGGAGGACGTTGAGAACTGGGACAAGCCGGTTTTCAACCAGCCCGCCGGTCATGTGGAAAAGGGGGAAACCCTGGTGGAAGCCGCCCGCCGCGAGGCGCTGGAAGAAACCGGCTGGGATGTCGAAATTACCGGCCTGCTCGGCTTCTATACCTATACTCCGCCCCATGCCGTCGACGATTTTACCTATTACCGGGTCTGCTTCATTGCCCGTCCGGTGCATCATTACAACCAGCCGCTGGATGAAGGCATCCTCCGCGCGGTCTGGATGACACTGGAGGAACTGGAAGCCGGCGGTCACGCGCGCAGTCCGCTGGTGCCCCGCTGCCTGCGTGATTATCTGGCGGGCAAGCGTTATCCGCTGGAGCTGATCTACGAACATCCGGTCAGCGCCACCGCTGCCCCGAACACGGCAGCCACCGCCTGAGTCCCGTTTCTTCTTTAATATGTCCTATGCCGGGCCTCGCGCCCGGCCTGCCACGGTTTTGCTTATGTCCGCCAGTTCCACCAAAGTCATCGTCGGCATGTCCGGCGGCGTCGATTCCTCGGTTTCCGCCTATCTGCTGATGCAGCAGGGCTATCAGGTTGAAGGCCTGTTCATGAAGAACTGGGAGGAAGATGACGGCACGGAATACTGCACCGCCAAGGAAGACCTGGCCGATGCGCAAGCCGTGTGCGACCGGCTGGGCATCCAGCTGCATACCGCAAATTTCGCGGCGGAATACTGGGATCGCGTGTTCGAGCATTTCCTGGCCGAATATCAGGCCGGCCGCACGCCCAATCCGGACATCCTCTGCAACAAGGAAATCAAGTTCAAGGCTTTCCTGGATTACGCCGTGGTGCTGGGCGCGGACTTCATCGCCACCGGCCACTACACCCGCCGCAGCGCCGATACCGATTGCGCGCAGTTGCTGAAGGGACTGGACGACAACAAGGACCAAAGTTACTTCCTGCACGCCGTCAGTGGCCGCCAGATTGCCCGCACCCTGTTCCCCGT
>DASUIM010000035.1:0-5392 GCA_036279775.1 Fluviicoccus sp.
GGACGCCCAGGACAAGGCGCTGGCCGAGGAGCGCCGCGCCAATGCCGAGCGCGAGGAGCACCTGCGCACCAAGCTGAAGGCGCGTGACGAGGAAATCCGCGCGCGGCAGGCGGTGTATCAGGCGCAGTCGGAAAGCCGGGCAAAGAGCCTGTTCCTGGCGACGATGAGCCACGAGATCCGCACGCCGATGAACGGGGTGCTGGGCATGACCGAACTGTTGCAGAACACCGAGTTGACGCCGCAGCAACAGCAGTTCGTGCAGGTGATCAGCGGTTCCGGCAAGGCGCTGCTCAACATCATCAACGACATCCTCGATTACTCCAAGATCGAGGCCGGGAAAATGGACATCGAACAGATCGACATGGACCTGGACAACCTGATGCTGGAATGCGCGTCGGTATTCTCGCTGACGGCGGAGCAGAAAAAGCTGGAATTCCTGGCCTTCATCGATCCCGATGTGCCGGTGTTCATCAATTCCGACCCGACGCGCATCCGCCAGATCTTGCTGAATCTGCTGGGCAACGCCTTCAAGTTCACCCAGAAGGGGCAGGTCAGCCTGCGCGTGCACCGGCTGGCGGAAAGCCGGGCGGGGCAGCCGGTGCTGCGCTTTGAAGTGGCGGATACCGGTGTCGGCATGGACGCGGACCATCAGGCGCGGCTGTTCCATCCCTTCGAACAGGCCGACAGCTCCACCACGCGGCGCTTTGGCGGCACCGGGCTGGGGCTGAGCATCTGCCATCATCTGGTCGGGTTGCTGGGCGGCGAGATCGGCGTGCGCAGCCGCCCGGGCGAGGGGGCGGTATTCTGGTTCACGCTGCCGGTGGTGGCGGCCAGCCCTGACTTCGTGCATGACCATCTGGTGCCGTTGACGGCGCTGCGCGATCTGCACATCCTGTTCGTGGACGATTCGCCCGATTTCGCCAACATGATGATGGACCAGGCCGCCGCCTGGGGCATGAAGCCCGACTTTGCCCATAACGGCGAGGATGCCTTGCTGAAGATGCAGGCCGCCGCCGCGCGCGGCGAGCCTTATGACATCGTCACCCTCGACATGCGCATGCCCGGCATGAGCGGAATGGAGCTGGCGCTGTGGATGACCACCGATCCGGTGCTGATGAAAACCCGCCGTATCCTGCTGACGGCGATGCGCGTCTATCCCGGCAAGGAGGAACTGGCGCGGGCGGGGTTGAGCCTGGTGATCCAGAAGCCGACGTCAGCCTCGATGCTGCGCGACGCCTTGCTGAAGCTGCTGGGGCGGCAGGAGGAATTCCGTTCCGAAACCGACCGCCGCAGCGATCCGGGCCGTTTCCGCGAATGGCTGGGCGGCAAGCATGTGCTGGTGGCCGAGGACAACGCCGTCAACCAGATGGTGATTGTCGGCATGCTGCGCAAACTGGGCCTGACCAGCGATGTCGCCAACAACGGCCAGGAGGCGCTGGGGCTGTACCGGTCGCGTCCCGCCAGCTATGACCTGGTGCTGATGGACTGCGAGATGCCGGAAATGGACGGCTACGCCGCCACTGAGGCGATCCGCCAACTGGAGCAGGAACGAGGTATTCCGCCGGGGGTGATCGTGGCGCTGACCGCGCACGCCATGCGCGAGCAGCAACAGCAATGCCTGCAATCCGGCATGGACGACTTCCTCACCAAACCGCTGGAGCTGGAACGGCTGAAACAGTTATTGTTGCGGCTGTTCTGGAAGGAGCCGTCCGCGCCGCCTTCCGATCTCTAGCCCGCCGGAGGAATTTTCATGCGTCTTCTTCACACCATGCTGCGCGTCGGCGACCTGTCGCGCTCGCTGGCTTTCTACACCCAGGTTCTGGGCATGCGCCTGCTGCGGCAGAAGGATTACCCCGAAGGCCGTTTCACCCTGGCCTTTGTCGGCTACGGCGAGGAACACGATACCACCGTGCTGGAACTGACCCACAACTGGGATACCGCCGCCTATGACATCGGTTCCGGTTACGGCCATATCGCCATTGGTGTCGAAGATGTCTATGCCGCTTGCGAGAAGATTCGCGCGGCGGGCGGCAAGATTGTGCGCGAACCGGGGCCGATGAAACATGGCACAACCATCCTGGCCTTCGTGGAAGACCCGGACGGCTATCGCATCGAATTGCTGGGGCTGAAATAAGGCCTCAGGCCAGGTCCAGCTTCATCAGCACTTCCACGGCCTGCAGCCGCTTGTTGACCCCCAGCTTGGCGTAAATGTTCTTGGTGTGGGTCTTGATGGTGCTGATCGACACGAACAGCCGCTCGGCAATCTCCTGGCTGGTGGCGCCGCGAATCAGGTGGCGCGCCACCTGCTTTTCCTTGCGGCTGAGGCGGAACACATCGCCGACCATGCCGCAGACCGCCAGCCCGGAGGCGTCCGCCGTCGCGGTGTCGTGATGCCCGGCGGCGGCCAGCCGCCGCTTCAATCCCGCCGCCACCCCCAGCTCGCGGGCCTGCTGCCGCAAACCGGCGGCCGCTTCCTCGTCCCCCAGCGCCGTTCGCGTCTCCGCCTGCATCAGCCGGATATCGGTCATCGCCAGCCGGAGCCGTCGCGGTTCCGCCAGCGTCCACAGCCCTTCCAGCAGCGCCTGCGCTTCGGTCGCCTGCCCGCGCGCCAGCCAGACTTTTGCCAGCATGCGGTATTCCGCCTCGCGCTCCGGCAGCAGCCTGTCCAGCGGCAACCGCGTGTCCTCCAGCCAGTCTTCCAGCCGGTCCTGCCGGTTCTGCAACAACCACAGCCCGGCCAGCTCGGCGGAGAGGGCGGGCAGTTCCACCACGAAGCGCCCGGAGTAGCGCGCCAGCATGCCTTCCTGTCCCGGCGTCAGGCCGCCGTCCGGCTGACCGGCCAGCACCCGCGTCGTCGCCAGCAGCACCTGTCCCCAGGCGTGCACGTATTGCATGAAGGCGGCGGCGGTCATCTCGACGCCCAGCGCCAGCAGCCGTTCCGCTTCGGTCAGATCCCCGGCCTCCAGCGCCAGCTCGCCCAACCCCAGATGCATCATGCCGACGGCGGGCAGCTCCTGCCAGCCGAGCATTTCGCAATCCGCCAGCGTCTGGGTATAGACCAGCCGCGCCTGCTGCGGCCGGCCCTCGCGGAAGTGGGTGCGGCCCAGCCCCAGCGCCGCCAGGATCGGCACCATCAGGTTACGGTTGGCGGCGGTAATGCGGGCGCAGCGGGCAAACAGCGGCTTGGCGGCGGCCAGGTCGCCCTGCACGTAATGGCTGAAGGCGAGGGTGACGGTGGCGGCGTCGTGCAGCACCCGGCCCGGCGGCAGCGAGGCCAGCGCCTCCTGCACCGACGCCCGTACCCCGGCCAGATCGCCCGCCAGACAGCACTGGCAGGCGCGGAGCAACGCCAGCTGCCCCCAGCGCGCCCGCTCCGGCGTGCCCAAGGCCGCTTCCCGGTGCGGCCACAGCGCCGCGGTGGCGTCGCGCACGTGCCGCTCCACCTCGGGCAGGTTGTCCATGGCCAGCACACCCCAGGCGCAGGTCATCGACAGGCGCGGATGCCGCGCCAGCAATTCCGGCGGCAAGCGCCAGGCCCAGCCCAGCGCCGTCACGAAACGACCCAGCGAGAACAGGTCGCCGCTGTGCTCCTCCATCAGCGCCGCCGCCTGCTCATACTCCCCGGCGGCAATCGCGTGCTGCACGGCGTCGGCATAAGCACCCTGTTCGGCATAGGCCCGGCTGGCGCGGCGGTGCAGTTCTTCCACCTGCTCCGGGTGCTGCGCCCGCAAGCGGCTTTGCAGCAGCGAGGCAAACAGGTGGTGATAGCGGTACCACTGGCGGCGATGGTCCAGCCCCACCAGGAACAGGTTGCCGCGCTCCATGTCATCCAGCCGCTCGCGACCGTTGGCCACGCCGGTCACGGCTTCGCACAGCGGCGCCGAAAAGCGTTCCAGGATCGAAGTCTGCAACAGGAATTCCTGCATCTCCGGACTGCGGCTGCGTAGCACTTCCTCCATCAGGAAATCGGTAATGTGGCGGTCATCGCCCGCAAACTGGCGGATGAACCCGGCCTTGTCGGGATTGTTGTGCAACGACAGCGCCGCCAGTTGCAGGCCGACAATCCAGCCTTCGGTGCGCGACTCCAGCATGGCCAGTTGCGCGGGCGGAAGGTCCAGCTGCATCAGCGCATTGCAGAAGGTGGCGGATTCCTCGCGGGTGAAGCGCAGGTCGTCGGGCCGGATTTCATGCAGTTGTCCCTGCCCGCGCAACCGAGCCAGCGAGAACGGCGGTTCGCGGCGCGAGGCCAGCATCAGGAACAGGCGCGGCGGCCGTTGCTCCAGCAGGCAGGCGATGGCGTCGTGCACCGTCGCCTCGTGAATCATGTGCAGGTCATCCAGCACCAGGCACAACGGCTCGGGCAGGCGGCACAGCGGGTTGATCAGCGTGCGCATCAGCCCCGCCACGGACGGCGGCTGGGTATTGGCCAGACCGTCGGCGGTGGCCTGGCCGAAGCCGGGGAAACAGGTCTGGATGGCAGCAATGAAATGCTGCATGAAGTGCAGTGGATCGTTGTCGCCATCGTCCAGTGACAGCCAGGCCGTGGCCGCGCCGCTGTGCCGCGCCCATTCCGCCAGCAGCGTGGTCTTGCCGTAACCGGCGGGGGCGCAGGCCAGAGTAATGCGCGGCAAGCCGTCGGGCATGCGCAGGCGCGGGCGGTCCAGCAGCCGGGGCGGCCGGTCGGGAATGGTCATCTGGGTGGAAAGGATGTCGTCCATAGCCATCACGTTGTTGTCAGGGGCAGGTCGTCCGTCCGCCCTGGTCTTGTCAGGGGGACGCGCCGGTCCGGGCATTATTGTTGTTGTGGTTGTTTTACAGGCTGGTCGCGCCTGTATACCACCGGCAACAGCCGCGTGATTGTTAAAAAGCGACATCGGTTGGCGTGAATTAACCGGACGGATTGCATGTTTTGTGAGCAGGGCGGTAACGGGGAAACATCGGTGGCGGTGAGGCGGGCGAACATCATCTCAACAGGGAATTCCAGCGGGCAGCCACAAAAAAACGGGCGGCCCTGACGGACCGCCCGTTGACATGGGGGTAATGACCGACCCCGGTCAAACGGTTAGAGGCCGACGCTCTGCAGGCGGTTGGCGTGGGCGCGGAACACCGACTTCGGGTTGGTCTCGAAGATGTTGACCAGACCGAAATAGCCGTTCACCGCATCCAGGTGGTTCATGCCGTAATCGGCGCGGATGACCTTGCCCAGACGCTGCGAGCAGGTGCTGACCAGACCGTCGTTGGCTTCGCCGCTGAAGGCAAAGGCCAGCGACAGGGTGCCGATACCCGCGTCCAGCGGATCGAGCACGTTGGTCAGCTGCTTGGCACCGCCCCAGGAGTAGTAGCGGATACCGTTCACCGTGTAAGCGCCTTCGCCGCAACCGCTGGGCACGCC
>DASUIM010000036.1:0-4144 GCA_036279775.1 Fluviicoccus sp.
TCGTTGGCCAGCAGCTTTTGCAGGTAGGCCTTGGCGTCGGGGCCGGTGACATCGACAAAGGTCATGTGCGACACATCGAACATGCCCGCCTCACGGCGCACGGCATGATGCTCGGTCAGCACCGAGGTGTACTGGACAGGCATGTCCCAGCCGCCAAAATCCACCATACGGGCGTTCAGGGCCAAATGTTCGTGATAAAGTGCGGTCTTGAGTCCCATAACGCCTCCGGAAATGCGGCCTGTATTTTACATGTTCAGGCCAATCCAGACTACCGGCAGGCGATGAACAAACAGGGTTTTCCATGTTTTATCAACTGATTGCCATAGGCGGCGGCGCGGCGCTGGGGGCTGTCTGCCGCTGGCAGCTGGGTGTATGGCTGAACGCCCTGTCACCCTCCATTCCGCTGGGAACGCTGGCGGCCAACCTGATCGGCGGCTATCTGATCGGAATCGCGGTGGCGGTGTTCGCCCTGCTCACCGATTTGTCACCGCTGTGGCGCTTGCTGGTCGTGACCGGTTTTCTGGGCGGACTGACAACTTTTTCCACGTTTTCGGCGGAAGTGGTGACGCTGTTGCAGGCGGAACGCTTTGGCGCGATGGCGCTGGCGATCGGACTGCATGTCGGCGGCTCGCTGCTGATGACGGTGCTGGGCATGGCGACCGTCAGCGCCCTCAAATAATTCCCGCCATCCATATGGACGGCTTCTCCATCGGGACGGACTCCACCTCGGCGTGGCCTCGAATGACAATCCGATCGTCCTTCAATGACCCTTGCCACCCCGCCCCTTTCCCGATAAGTTGGACGAGAGTCCAAACCCCATAACAATCCCCCGACAAGAGGAAGAACCATGCGCTCACTCGAAGGCAAAGTCGTCGTCATTACCGGCGCGGGCTCCGGCATCGGCCGCGCCCTGGCCCTGCAACTGGCCGCCCAAGGCTCGCAACTCGCCCTGTGCGATGTCAGCGCCGACAACCTGCAAAAGACGGTCGAAATCGCCGGTGCGCATGGCGTCAAGGTCTACAGCGCCACGGTGGACGTGTCTGACCGCAAGGCGGTGCAGACCTTCGCCGACAATGTGGAGCGCGTGCTGGGCAAGGCCCACGTCATCATCAACAATGCCGGGGTGGCGTTGGCGCAAACCGTGGACCACATGAAGCGCAGTGACTTCGAGTGGGTGATGAACATCAACTTTTACGGCGTCGTCAACGGCACCGAGGCCTTCCTGCCGCACCTGAAGGCGCAGAAGGACGGTCATATCGTCAATATTTCCAGCATCTTCGGCATTATTGGCGTGCCCAGCCAGTCCGCCTACAACTCCAGCAAGTTTGCCGTGAAGGGCTTTACCGAAGCCATGCGTCAGGAACTGAAGTCGTCGCACCCGCACATCCATGTCACCTGCGTGCATCCGGGCGGCATCAAGACCAACATCGTGCGCAATGGCCGCATTGAAGAAGACATGAGCGGCAAGCAGGTCAGCCTGAGCAAGATGGCCGCCGACTTCGACAAGATGGCCGGCACCACCGCCGAGGAAGCCGCCCGACAAATCGTGCGCGCCATCGAGAAAAACACCAAACGCCTGCTGATCGGCCCGGACGCCAAGGTGCTGGACCTGATGCAGCGCCTGCTGCCCAACCACTACGACAACGTCATGGGCATCGGCACCAAGCTGATGGAACGTCTGGGCAAACGCTGATCCAACCGGCACAACATCTCACCGGCGGGCATCCGCCCCGGCCGGTGAGGGTTTGCCGCCAACCCCGTCGCAACCCGACGCCGACACCGCTGCGGCCAATTGTTTCCCCTCCCCCTTCACCGTACAATCGCAACCTTCCTGAAACACCTCCTTTGTCCTGCCGGAACCTCATGAGCACTCTCAATCCACGCCAACTTGAAGCGATGAAGTACATTGACGGCCCCCTGCTGGTACTGGCGGGCGCCGGGTCCGGCAAAACGTCGGTGATTACGCGCAAGATTGCCTATCTGATTGAAGAATGCGGCATCAAGCCGCACCGCATTTTCGCCGTCACCTTCACCAACAAGGCGGCGCGGGAAATGAAGGAGCGGGTGGGCAAGCTGCTGAGTGGCAAGAACGCCCAGGGCATCAGTGTCTCCACCTTCCACACGCTTGGCCTGACCATGATCCGGCACGAGCTGGAAGCCGCCGGACTGAAGCAGAACTTCTCGATCCTGGATTCCGATGACGCCCAGCGCCTGCTGGCCGACCTGCTGCACAAGGAAAACAGCCCGGCCGCCGACCGCAAGGAGGCGATGAAGTTCATCATCAAGAAGATTTCCGACTGGAAAAACGACCTGATCCAGCCGGTACAGGCCGTCAGTCTGGCCCAGACCAATGAAGACCTGATCGCCGCCCAGATTTATGAAGCCTATCAGCGCCATCTGCGCGCCTACAACGCCGTGGATTTTGACGACCTGATCGCCATCCCCACGCGCCTGTTGCAGGAAAACCAGGCCATCCGCGAGAAATGGCAGGAGCGCGTGCATTACCTGCTGGTGGACGAATACCAGGACACCAATACCGCCCAGTACCTGCTTGTGAAACTGCTGGTGGGCGCCCGCGCCCGCTTTACCGCCGTGGGCGATGACGACCAGAGTATCTACGCCTGGCGCGGCGCCAAGCCGGAAAACATGATCCAGCTGACCCACGACTACCCGAACCTGAAGGTCGTGAAGCTGGAACAGAACTACCGTTCGATGGCGCGCATCCTGACGGCCGCCAACTCGGTGATCGGCAACAACCCGCACGTGTTCGAAAAGAAGCTGTGGAGCCAGCACGGGCTGGGTGACCGCATCCGCATCATCACCTGCCCCACGGACCGCGACGAAGCCGAGCGGGTCGCCAACGACCTGATCCACCACAAGCTGATCAACAGCCGTACCTGGAAGGATTACGCCATCCTCTATCGCGGCAACTTCCAGGCCAAGGCCATTGAAACGCAACTGCGCGAACTGCAGATTCCCTACAAGATTTCCGGCGGCCAGTCCTTCTACTCCCGCGCCGAAATCAAGGACGTGATGTCCTACCTGCGGCTGATCATCAATCCCTCGGACGACAGCGCCTTCCTGCGCATCATCAATACCCCGAAGCGCGGCATCGGCCCGACCACGCTGGAGAAGCTGGCCAGTTATGCGCAACAGCGCGGCGTGTCACTGCTGACGGCCTGTCAGGAGTTCGGACTGGCGGATGCGTTGGGGCAGAAGAAAGCCTTGGTTACCTTGCAGGAATTCGCGCAGTGGCTGGAACACCACACCCGCGAGATCCTGGAAACCACCGAACCGGTTCCCGAGATCCGCAAGCTGCTGAACGACATTGATTTTGAAGACTATATCCGCGAACAGGCCCCGACGCCGCAAGGCGCGGAAGCCCGGCTGGAGAACATCAACTTCCTGCTGACCTCGATTCAGGGAATGCTGAACAAGGCCGAATCCGAAGATGACAAGAACATCGAAGCGGTGATCCGCAAGCTGGTGCTGATCGACCTGCTGGACCAGCAGGCCGAGGAAGACGACAGCGACCGCGTGCAACTGCTGACGCTGCATGCCTCCAAGGGGCTGGAATACCCGCATGTCTACATTATCGGACTGGAAGAAGACCTGTTGCCGCACCGCAACAGCATTGATGCCGATACCGTGGAAGAAGAACGCCGCCTGATGTATGTGGGCATAACCCGCGCCAAGCAGACACTGACGCTGACGCTGGCCGAACGCCGCAAGGCCGGGGGTGACTTCCGCTCAACCATGCCCAGCCGTTTTCTGGATGAACTTCCCCATGAGGAAATTGAGTGGATCGGGCGCACCAGCACCCGGACACCCCAGGAAAAACAGCGGATTGGAGCCGCCCACCTCGCCAACCTTCGCGCCCTGCTGAAATAACCGGAGACCGCCATGACTGATGAAATGCTGACCGAATTGGGGATGAACCTGGCGGTTCCCGCCTTCATCGCTTTCCTGATGTTCGTGATCTGGGATCTGGCCAAGAAATCCAATGCCGGCAAGATGGGGACTTTCGCCCTGTTCATCGCCCTGGGCGTGGGCTTTCTGGGTTATATGATCAAGATCGTGCTGCAGTTCGTCATCAATAAATAAGCGCTTTCAACAGGCAACAAAAAACCCGCCGCAGCGGGTT
>DASUIM010000037.1:0-1338 GCA_036279775.1 Fluviicoccus sp.
CGTCATCGCCAGCGGCCCGCCGCCGACCAGGATGGTTCCCGGCTGGGTCGCCACCGCGCCCACCAGGGACGCCCCGTTGGGCGCGGGGCTTCCCAGTGTGAAGATGCCGTTCTGGGAGGTGCCGCCCGGCCCGGCGGTCACCGTGGAGGTGCTGACGCCGCCGCTGGCGGTGCGGGTGAAATCCACCGGCGACATGAGCACGGTCGGGAAGGCCGCCTGCGTGGACACATGCAGGGTGGGTCCGCCCGTGGAGGTGAAGGTGGCGCCGGGCGGCGGCGGCGAGGAGCCGCCCCCGCCACCGCCGCCGCAACCGGCCAGGAGGGTCAGCGCCATCACGGCGGGCAAGGCATGCTTTCGGGAACCGGACATGGGGAAACTCCGTTTTTGTCGTTGTTGAACCGGTCTGTGCAGGCTCTTCAGGGTCCGGGAACCGCAAAGATCAGGCAGGAGGCGTGGATAGATAAAGGGAGTCTTCGATTGCCCCGGCATGAAACCGGGGAAAGGGGGAGATTTTTAAGAAGCCACTGGGCCTTACAATGAACCCTAATCATGAGGCTGTCGAGGAGAAAAAACCGGCGGACGGCGTCGCGTGGCCGGTGTCCGGCGCCTGTCGCTGGGTCAGCGGCCTTTCAGGCGCTACACTCATGCCAAGCCCCAGCCGGAAACCGTCATGACCCCCGCTTCCCCCTCCGCCCCGCCCCCGGAATTCCGCCTGCACGCCGACTTCCGCCGGCACGTGGTCATCCGTCCCGAGGACTACCGCTGGGTGCCCTCGCCGCTGCCCGGCGTTGAACGGATGATGCTGGACCGCCTGGGCGCGGAAACCGGCCGCGCCACCTCGCTGGTGCGCTATGCCCCCGGGTCTTCCTTCCGCGAGCACACCCACGACGGCGGCGAGGAATTCCTGGTGCTGGAAGGAACCTTCTCCGACGAACACGGCGACTATCCGGCGGGCAGCTATGTCCGCAATCCGGTCGGCAGCCGCCATGCGCCGTTCAGCCGCGAAGGCTGCACCATCTTCGTCAAGCTGCATCAGAGTGCTGCGGAGGATCGCGAACGGGTGGTGATCAACCGCCATACCGACCCGTGGCGGCAGGGGATGGTGCCGGGCCTGACCGTGCTGCCGCTGCATGAATTCGGCAGCGAGCATGCGGCGCTGGTGCGCTGGGCGCCCGGCACGTGCTTCACCCCGCACCACCACTGGGGCGGCGAGGAGATCCTGGTGCTGGAAGGGGTGTTTGCCGACGAGCACGGCCGCTATCCGGCCGGCAGCTGGCTGCGCAGCCCGCACCTGTCGATGCATGCGCCGTTCAGCGAGGAAGGCTGCCTGATCTGGGT
>DASUIM010000038.1:0-23791 GCA_036279775.1 Fluviicoccus sp.
ACTCCCCAACAAAGGACAGCAAATAGGATAAAAAAAGGATGAAAATAGGGTCTTTCATGGGGACCGTACCGCTGCCGCACACTTTCATTCACTGCCACACCGTGCAGGAAATGAGAGGTCTCCACCATGAACCACAACCAGCTTTCCACCGTCACCCAATTCTGCCAACGCCACCCCGCCTTCCCCGAAGGCGGCCTGCGGCACTACCTTTTCTACCGCAAGCAAAATGGCCTTGAAGCCAGCGGAGCCGTCATCAAGATTGGCCGCAAGCTGCTGATTAACGAAGCCCGCTTTTTCGACTGGGTGAACACGATGGGAGCCGCCAAATGAACGTGCCGTCCATCATCATGCTTCCGATGCAACAACTTCCTCTTTTCAAGCAGGAGGCAAAGCACAAAGCAAAATGGCCGCGTCGCAACACACTGGCATCGCGCTGCCTGCGCCTGCTGCTGGAGGGGAAGCGCCTTACCCACCCTATCTTCCAGAGCTTTACGGGCAGTTGGCGTTTGAGCGCCGTCATCCACGACTTGAAAAAGCTGGGATGGCAGATTGAGTGGGCTGACATTAGCCCCCGTCGGGCTGGCAAACGCCCGATTCGCTCGTACTGGCTGAACACTGCATCCGGCAGGACATCATGAGCAGGTCATCCGCTAACAGAAAAGAGGCTCGCCGGAACAAATGGGGCGGTGGAAACTTTACCGGCCTTCAAAGGGCGTTTCTGGACAGTACCCTACTGAAGCGTCTCAGCCCCTATGCCTGCAAACTTTTGCTCGACCTGCTGAGTCAGTACAACGGTTGCAACAACGGCGACCTGACGGTTGCATGGAGTGTGATGCAACACTATGGCTGGAGTGGAAAAAGCACGCTGGAAAAGGCCACAAAGGAATTGCTGGCGTGCAAGGTTCTCATACTGGCGCGACAGGGTGGGCGTAATCGTTGCAGCCTCTATGCACTGAGCATTTTCGCAGTGGATGAATGCAAGGGAAAACTTGAAGAAATCTCCCGAACAGAAAAGCCGACCAACGATTGGCTGCAAAACGAATTGAGGCTTATCGGTGGACTTCAAAATAAAAAGCCTGCCCCGCTACTCGGGTCAAAAGCTGCCTGACTGCCCCGGCACGCGGGGCACGCAAAAAACCGGCATCTGCTGACTACCCCGTCCAAAGGGTCAGTCAGCACTTTTCACCACCCCGCATTACCCCGCCAAACGGGGACCTTTATAATTGCCATCTGTAAGGGTGTTTTCATTCATCGCATCGCCTAGCTGCACCCTAATCCTTTTGCTCACAACACAGGCAAATACGACAAGCTGTGACGCCCCGAATACTTAATTAGCCTTCAAAGCGCCTGCAATCGCTTGGCGGCCCCTCCGCCCCTCGGGTAGCATCAACGCCAATCACCACCGCACCCGGTTGCGGCCAAAAAACACACGACTTTAAGGATGACCCCATGCTGACGGGCGAGCTTCGCAGCCAAATCGACGCCATCTGGAACGCTTTCTGGTCCGGCGGTATTTCCAACCCCATGGAAGTGCTGGAGCAGATTACCTACCTGCTGTTCATCCGCCGTCTGGATGAAGCCCACACGCTGGAGGAAAGCAAGGCGCTGATGCTGAAGAAGCCCATGGAAAGCCGCGTCTTCCCGGAAGGCAAGGACGCCAAGGGCCGCAACTACGAAGACCTGCGCTGGTCGCGCTTCAAGAACCTCGCGCCCTCGGAGATGTACGAAGTGGTGGGCGAACACGTTTTCCCCTTCCTGCGCACGCTGGGCGGCAGCGGTTCCACCTATGCCACGCACATGAAGGACGCCCGCTTCACCATCCCCACCCCCGGCCTGCTGTCGCGGGTGGTGGACATGCTGGACCATGTGCCCATGGAGGACCGCGACACCAAGGGCGACCTGTACGAATACATGCTGGGCAAGATTGCCGCCGCCGGGCAGAACGGCCAGTTCCGCACGCCGCGCCATATCATCAAGCTGATGGTGGAGCTGACCCAGCCCACCGCCACCGACATCATTTGCGACCCGGCCAGCGGCACCTGCGGCTTTCTGGTGGCGGCGGGGGAATTCCTGCGCGAGCGTCGGCCCGAGATTTTCCGGGACAACCAGACCCGCTACCACTTCCACAATGCCATGTTTCACGGTTACGACTTCGACAACACCATGTTGCGCATTGGCAGCATGAACATGGCGCTGCACGGGGTCGATAACCCGGATATCCGTTACAAGGATTCGCTGGCGCAGGACCACGCCGGGGATGAGGAGAAATACTCGCTGATTCTGGCAAATCCGCCGTTTGCGGGCAGTCTGGATTACGAGAACACCGCCAAGGACCTGCTGGAAATCGTCAAGACGAAAAAGACAGAGCTGCTGTTTCTGGCGCTGTTCCTGCGTTTACTGAAGCCGGGTGGCCGGGCGGCGGTGATTGTGCCGGACGGGGTGTTGTTTGGCTCCAGCAAGGCACACAAGGAGCTGCGGCGGATGCTGGTGGAGGAGCAGAAGCTGGACGGGGTGATTTCGCTGCCCGCCGGGGCGTTCAAGCCGTATGCGGGGGTGTCCACGGCCATTCTGCTGTTCACCAAGACGAATTCCGGCGGTACGGATTTTGTGTGGTTCTATGACATGCTGGCCGATGGCTGGAGTCTGGATGACAAGCGGCAGCCGTTGCTGGATGAGGAGAAGCTGGGGACGCGGCCAAGTGCGCCGTTGAGCGAGGCGGAGCACGCGAAGAATAATTTGCCGGATGTGCTGGCCCGGTGGGTGCTGCGGGATGGGGCGGAACGGGAGCGGCCGCGCACGGCGCAAAGTTTTTGTGTGCCGGTGGCGGATATTGCGGCGCAGGGCTACGACCTGTCCATCAATCGCTATAAGGAGGTGGTGCATGAGGTGGTGGAACATGAGGCTCCGTTGTATATCCTCTCGAAACTGAAACAACTTGAAATCGAGATTCAGAGTGGCATGGCTGAACTTGAGGAGATGTTGAAGTGATAGGGCTCCAACGTGTAGCTCTTAAGGAGCTGGTTGTTGATGGACGGACCAAGCCCTCTCTGACGACTGATGCCCAAGTTTGGAGCTTGAATCTCGACCAAATTGAATCAGACTCGGGCCGCATTCTCTCCAGATTGATGGTCACTCCTAAGGCGCTTGGCCCATCGACTTACCCATTTGAGAAAGGTACGGTTCTTTACTCCAAGTTACGGCCATACCTGAACAAGGTCGTAGTCGCTGACGCGGATGGATATGCCACCACAGAATTGGTCCCGCTCAAATGTGATACAGGCCGTGTATTTCCTGAGTACTTGGCTTATTTTCTTCGTTCATCGGAGTTTCTTAATTTTGCAAACACCGTTGTAGCTGGCGCAAAAATGCCACGCATGGTGATGAGTGAGTTCTGGGCGTACAAAGTTCCTCTCCCCCCCCTCCCCGAACAACGCCGCATCGCCGCCATCCTCGACAAGGCCGACGCCCTGCGCGCCAAGCGCCGCGAAGCCTTGGCGCAACTGGACAAGCTGGCGCAGGCGATTTTTTTAGAGATGTTTGGGGACCCTGCGGTAAATCCTAAAGCTTGGCCAATTAAAAAACTTATTGAACTTGGCAAGGTATCTACCGGCGGCACTCCGCCTAGTGCGCGAGAAGGAATGTTCGGTGGGGATATTCCATTTATTACTCCCGGCGACCTAGAAAGTGGCCAGCCAGTTCGACGAACTGTTACCGAAGCAGGCGCGAATGAAGCAGGAGCCATACGCGCTGGGGCTGCACTGGTCTGTTGTATTGGTGCAACCATAGGAAAAATGGGAATGGCGACAACTCGAAGCTCCTTCAATCAGCAGTTAAATGCTGTTGAATGGCACCCTGAGTTAATTGACGACCACTACGGCCTTGCGTCATTGCGCTTCTTTAAGCCGACAATTATCTCTTGGGGAGCATCAACAACCCTCCCTATATTAAAAAAATCATCATTTGAAAAGGTTGAAATTACAGTTCCACCGCTGGAACTTCAGAAGAATTTTTCAGCAAAAATTAAGCATTTGGAAAACTTGCGTCGTGAAATTAAAATCCATTTAGCATTGAGTGACTCGCTATTTGACTCTCTTCAAGCAAGCGCATTTTCTAGGGCCATCTAAAATGAAGGGCGAATTTGGAGTTATATGGAAGGAAACCAGAGAAGATTTATGGGATAAGCTAGCCGCCTTAGATGGTGCCCCTGATGACCTATACTGTGAATTACTTCGCGCAGCTTCTAATTCATTAATCTGCCCTAGTGACTCTAATGAATTGAATATATGGCAGGCGCAATTAGAAGAAGCATTTGCATCCCCCGAACTTAGCAAGGCGAACTTTCACAAGTTGAAGGCTGATGACTTTAAAGGGGAAAAGGCCATATGCAACTTTTTTGAAGATGCTTATGAAGCACTTAACGAACTTTCTGATGGGGACTTAGCACGTTCATTCTCATTAATTCTTAATGCCTTTATAAAAAAGTATAATCTTCGATACGAGCTACTACCTCCATGCAGAATAATACCAACCATTCCGGGGATTTTCTCCAGTTTAATAGAGGAGCTTAGACGGGTCACTGCGTGTGATTTACACCTTGAAGAATTACTCTTCGAATTCGAAAATTCTGTTCGGGATTTGATGATAGGGACAACAGAAGGAAAGATTAAAACCTGTATCCAAAAACAAATAAACCTGCTAGAGGGCATTGCACAGCTGTCTCCATTAGTTACAAAAGGCGACCTTGCTGGTATGTGCGGCGAGCTCAAGAGTTGGCCACATCTAGCCGTAAAGACATCTATCGCCTCACTGTATAGCTTTGCTTCAGAATATCCGGGCATAAGGCACGGCGGCAAACCAGATAAAGCCCTACGCAAAATAGCACTTAAGGACTTCATTTCAATTGCAGTGTTGCTTACAGGCTGTTTGCCTTACTTGAGTGATTCCATCGACCCCGAAGCTGTATTATGGCGACAGTAAAGGACTGGCATATGCAACAACAAAACATCCCCATCGGCACCCTCGTAGACATGTACAAACGCGGCGAACTACGCCTGCCCGAAATCCAGCGCCACTACGTCTGGCAAGCCACCCGCGTCCGCGACCTGCTCGACTCCCTGTACCGGGGCTACCCCAGCGGCTCTATCCTCATGTGGGAAACCGACGAAGCCGTGCCCACCCGCGACTTCGCCATTGCGCAGGACACCACCGCCTTTGCCGGGCGCAAGTTGCTGCTGGATGGACAACAACGCCTGACCTCCCTCACCGCCGTCATCAGCGGCGAACACGTACAGGTTCGCGGCCGTAAACGCCCCATCGACATCCTGTTCAACCTCGACCACCCCGATGGCCCGCCCGTCAACGATACGGAAGTTACTGGCGACGATAACCCCGCCCTCAGCGATGAGGAACTATCGGATGAAAACGAGGAAAACGAAGACGCCGAACAGGGGCTACAGGAAAAGCTGAACCGCCGCACCTTCGTGGTGGCCGCGAAGAACATCGCCTCTCAGCCACAATGGGTCTCTGTCAGCAAGGTCTTCAGCTCCAGCAGCGACATGGAAATCCTCAAGAAAGCCGGAATCACCTCTCTGGATGACCCACGCCTTCAAAAGTATTCCGAGCGACTCACCAAGCTGCGCGCCATCAAAAACTACCAGTACGTGGTGCATGTGCTGGAGCGGGCCATGAGCTACGAGGAAGTCACGGAAATCTTTGTCCGGGTCAACTCCCTCGGGGCAAAGCTCAAGTCCTCCGACCTTGCCATGGCGCAAATGAGCTCACGCTGGCAAAACCTGCTGAAAGAGCTCGAAGCCTTCCAAGAGGAATGCGAAAAGAACTGGTTCACCATCGAACTGGGCCAGTTTGTGCGCGCTATCGTGGTATTCGCCACCAAGCAATGCCTGTTCCGGTCCGTTGCCAGCACTCCCATTGAAAAACTGAAAGACGGCTGGGAAAAGGCCAAGGAAGGGCTAGCCTATGCAATCAACTTCCTGCGCACCAATGCAGGCATTGAAGACGAAAGCCTGCTGTCCTCCCCCATGTTCATCCATGTGCTGGCCGCCGTCAGCTACATCAAGGACAACAAGCTCACCGCCCAAGAACAGCGTGATTTGCTGCACTGGCTGTTGGTGGCCAATGCCCGTGGCCGGTACTCGCGCGGCTCTACAGAAAGTTTGCTTAACGAAGACCTGTCCATCCTCTTCAAATCCGGCAACATTGCCGACCTGATGGGGCCGGTGAAGCGCCAGTTCGGCCGCCTGCACATCGAACCGGGCGACTTGGCAGGCCGGGGTGTCAATAGTCCGCTATTCTCGCTGGCATATCTGGCCCTCAAGGCAGCCGGGGCCAAAGACTGGTACAGCGGTTTGGGCTTGTCGCTGACGCATCAAGGCAAGTGGCATTTCATCCAGTGGCACCACGTTATTCCCAAGTCACTGCTGAAGGACAAGGGCTACGAAACAGGCGAAATCAACGAAATCGCCAACATGGCTTTCATCACCGGGCAAACCAACCGGCGCATCAGCAACAAGGAAGCCGTGGCGTATCTTCAGGATGTCATCGTCAAGCAAGGCGAAGAGGCGCTGAAGAGCCAATGTGTACCGTTGAATCCTGAGCTTTGGACGACCGACAACTACAAGGAATTCCTGAACGTGCGCCGTGCCGCCTTGGCTGAACGGATGAACGCCTTCATTGCTGAGAAGGCACAGATTACCCCGTCAGACGGGGCAATGACGGTCAGCGCAGACTAAAACATCTGGATAGCTTTGCAGATAACCGGCGGGGGCGATTACAGATAATCCGCTCACGCCCCGGTTAGCAAATGCTTGACGTGACAGGATTTTTCCGGCCTATTTCACAGATAACGCATCACCGGCATACAGATAATTTGCGCCTGTCACGCGCAACAAGCCCTGCCCCTGAAAAAATCACAGGCCGGGCCAATCACGACCAATCGGAGAGGGTCAACGTGTGAGTAACTTCAGCTTCCTGCAACCGGAATGGGACTTCCTCCACGAAGCAGCCCACCGCGCCGAAAAAAACATCCACAACGACCCGCGCACCGCCTGTTTCTATGCCCGCCGGGGACTGGAACTGGCCGTAACATGGCTGTACGCCCACGACAAGGCTTTCAAGCAACCCTACCAAGACAACCTCAGCGCCCTGCTGTTTGAGCCCAGCTTCCGCGCTCAAGTAGGCGATGCCCTGTTCACCAAGGCCAAGTACATCAAGGACCTTGGCAACATGGCCGTACATAGCCACAAGGTGGTGCGCGAAGGCGATGCGTTCAGCGCCACCCGCGAGCTGTTCCATATTTGCTATTGGCTGGCCCGCAACTACGGGAGAACCCATCGCCCGGACGCCAGCCTAGCCTTTTCCAGCGACCTCATCCCCAAGGCAGCCCCATCCCCTGCCCTGACCCAGAACCAGCTCCAAAAGCTCGCCAGCGAGCTGGAAGAGCGCAATGAAGCCCTGAAGGTCCTGCGCGATGAAAAAGCCGGGCTGGACGCGGAACTGCAAAAGCTGCGCGCCGAATTCGCCACCACCAAAAAGGCCAACGCCGCCCAGCCGGACACCCACGACTATTCCGAAGCGGAAACCCGCAAAGCCTATATCGACCTGTTGTTGGCCGAGGCCGGTTGGGACATCAACCCGGTCACAAATACCGAGGTCATGGTCAAGGGGATGCCTAACGCCGAAAACACCGGCTATGCCGATTACGTGTTTTGGGGCGATGACGGCAAGCCACTGATGGTGGTGGAAGCCAAACGCACCACGAAAAGTCCGACGGTGGGCCAGCAGCAAGCCAAGCTGTACGCCGACTGTCTGGAGCAGATGTACGGTCAGCGCCCGGTGATTTTCTACACCAATGGCTACGAACACTGGATGTGGGACGATATGTCTCACCCACCGCGTCAGGTTCAGGGTTTCTACAAAAAGCCGGAGCTGGAGTTGCTGGTGCAGCGGCGCAGCACCCGCAAGAAATTGGCCGAGGCCCTGATAAACGAAAACATTGTCGAACGGACCTACCAGATTCACGCCATACGCCGGGTCAGTGAAACTTTCGAGGTGGATAACCAGCGTAAGTCCCTGCTGGTCATGGCGACAGGCACCGGCAAAACCCGTACCGCCATTGCGCTGGTGGATGTGCTGATGCGCAGCAACTGGGTCAAGCGGGTGCTGTTTCTGGCCGACCGGGTGGCCTTGGTCAATCAGGCGGTCAACGCCTTCAAGACACACTTGCCCGATGCCGCCCCGGTCAATCTGGTCACGGAAAAGAACACCGAAGGCCGCGTTTACGCCTCCACCTACCCCACCATGATGGGGCTGATTGATGAATCTCAGGATGGCCAGCGCCGTTTTGGCGTCGGTCACTTCGACTTGGTGGTTATCGACGAAGCGCACCGCTCGGTGTACCAGAAATACCGGGCAATCTTCGACTATTTCGACAGTTTGCTACTGGGGCTCACCGCCACGCCCAAGGACGACATCGACAAGAACACCTACAGCCTGTTCAATCTGGAAACCGGCGTTCCCACCGATGCCTATGGGCTGGACCAAGCCATTGCCAATAAGCATCTGGTGCCGCCCATTCCCATCTCCGTGCCGCTGAAATTCCAGCGCGAAGGCATCAAGTACAGCGAACTGTCCGAAGACGAAAAGGAGCAGTGGGAATCCCTCGACTGGAACGATGAAGGCACCATCCCGGACACCGTTGACCCGGCGGAAATGAATCAGTGGCTGTTCAACAGCGATACCGTGGACAAAGTGCTGGAAGTGTTGATGACCAAGGGCCATACCGTCGCAGGCGGGGACCGGCTGGGCAAAACCATCATCTTCGCCAAGAACAATGAACATGCCAACTTCATCGCGGAGCGCTTCGACGCGAACTACCCCGAATACAAGGGCCATTTTGCCCGCGTTGTCACCTACAAGACCGACTACGCCCAAAGTCTCATCGACGACTTCAGCAAGAAAGACAAAATGCCGCATATCGCCATCTCGGTGGATATGCTGGATACCGGCATTGATGTGCCCGAGGTGGTCAATCTGGTTTTCTTCAAGATAATCCGTTCCAAAACCAAGTTCTGGCAGATGGTGGGGCGCGGCACTCGCCTGTGCAAAGACCTATTCGGTCCGGGCGAGGACAAGCAGAATTTCTACATCTTCGACTTTTGCGGCAACCTCGAATTCTTCAGCCAGAACACGGATTTCAAGGACGCCTCCACCACGGAGCCCTTGGGAACGCGCCTTTTCAAGGCCCGTGTTGAACTGATGCAGGAGCTGGATAAAAAACTGAAGGATAGCAATGGCAACGTACTCGATACCACGGCTATCTACGGCGACAATTTGACAGACGCACAACTCCGCCAAGACATCGCTACCATGCTGCATGACAAGGTGGCTGCAATGAACCCGGATAACTTTGTCGTGCGCCCACGGCTTCGTTTTGTGGAGAAGTTCCGCAACGCCAAGGCATGGGACTCACTGACCATGGAGGATGCTGAAACCTTAAATACCCAGATAGCCGACCTGCCCTCCACCCAGATTGACGACGACGAAGATGCCAAACGCTTCGACATGCTGATACTGCGTACCCAATTGGCCATTCTGCAAGCCGCGCCCGGATTTGGCGGGCTGCGCGAAAAAATCCAAGGGCTGGCCACGGCGCTGGAAGCACAGGCAAACATTCCGGCCATCAAGGCCGAGGCGGCGCTGATACAGGAAGTGGCCAGTGATGAATGGTGGGAGGATGTCACGCTGCCCATGCTGGAAACCGCCCGCAGGCGGCTAAGGGCCCTCATCAAACTCATGGAAAAGAGTCAAAAGAAGATGGTCCACACGAACTTCGAGGATGAACTCGGAGATGCCACCCCTATCGAGCTGCCCCAAGTCACGGCAGGCTTGAATATGGTCAAGTTCCGCGAAAAGGCCCGTGTTTTTCTGAAAGCCCATGAAAGCCACTTGGCGCTGCAACGACTTCGCCGCAACCTGCCTTTAACGGCCACTGACCTGCAAGAGCTGGAGAACATGCTACTGGCGGCAGGAGGCACAAAGCCGCTGATTGAGGAAGCCAGTAACCAGAGTCATGGACTCGGGCTGTTTGTCCGTTCACTGGTGGGGCTGGACCGGGAGGCTGCACTGGAGGCTTTCGCGGAATTCATCAGCGGCACCACCGTGAACGCGAACCAGATAGAGTTCATCGACCTCATCGTGCAAGAGCTCACCCAGAACGGCTACATGGAGCCGGACCGGCTGTTCCAGTCTCCCTTCACCGACCTGAATGCCACCGGCCCTATCGGAATATTTCCGCAAGCCGGTGTGTCGAAAATGGTGGATGTGCTGAGTGAAATCAAACAGCGAGCGGCCGGGTAAGGCGTTTCCACAGATGACGTATTGCCGGACTTTGATACTGGCTGTAGTACGCCAGATTCAGACAATGCCTGCATAGAAACTCAGGCAGGTAGAGCTTGGATACCCTTCTGCCGCATTGCGGTCCGGGACAAACCAACCAAGGGCGTCGCCCGCCAAGATGGCACGCGGAATACGCCAACGGGATATACCTTTCTTCCGGAATTCCGTTCAACAGGTAGTTCACTTCCACCGCCTCATCCGGGAAGGTTTGGATAATGACGGCCGCCGTTATCTGCCCGGCGCTTCGCCAATGCAAGGTAAAAACCGTTGGCCTGTTTAATCCGTCAACTCGTTTCAAATCCCGAATGCCCAAGGACCTGAAGTCTTCTACCAAGCTCTTTCTTGAAGATGCATTCCACCGGGCTCTCGAAATCAATTCACTTTTGCCGCTATTTCCTATGGTTCCGATAAGGTTAGCCCAATGCCACTACTGCTTCCGGGCCAAGCTTCCGTTTCCATGGTGCACTGGTGGTGCAGTTGCCGACAAAAAACCACCACTCATGGCAAAGCCACACCAAAGCAGAATTCATGCAAATACTTGTTTTATATGTTATTTAATACCGCCTAGTGTTGCGGGAATTTGATAAATCCCGACCTCATAATCCTTTGGTCCAGGGTTCAAGTCCCTGCGGGCCCACCACTTCCCTCCATCACCACCCTCCAATCCTCCAGCTTCTCAGCCAGCGACATCCCCGCATGCGCCGGACTGGTCGACGGCAACCGGGCAAAAACCAGCCCCGTAGGAATGGCCTGCTTCCCCAGCACCTGCCGACGGAAACACTGCTCTGCCTTCGCGCCGTTGAAAAACACCCGCCGAACCTGTGGATGCGCCCGGAAAAACGCCTCGAAATCATTGGCGACACTGGTCTTGTCATCAATCGCCGTATCCAGGCTGCCTTCACGCACGCAGGATTGCAGCACGTCCCACAGCGCCACGCCCGCCGCCTTGAGCCTCAGCAAGCGTTCTTCGTAAGGCAACTCCCGCCCCGCTCCGCACAATGCCCCCATGATCGGCCAGAAACCGTTGCGCGGATGCGCGTAATACTCGCCCGCCTGCAACGACGCCGCGCCCGGCATACTGCCCAAAATCAATACGGTCACGTCCGGCGCGCAGACCGGAGGAAACGACCGCAAGCGCGCCGGACGCGCCTCCGGCGCTAGAACCACCAGCGCAGCCTCCCCTGCCACAAATCTTCCGTCCGCTCGGCCGGTTGCCCCAACAGCCGCCGCGATTCCCGGTCGCTGTCCTGGCGCAGCCATTCCAGTCCGGCATCCATACCCTTGCAGAATTGCCAGCTCCAACCCGCCGCCAGCGCCTGGCCATATTCCTCGTTGGGGTCGGCGGCCTTGCCGTCCCGGTCTCGCACGTCAAACCAGTCGTAGCGCATGGAAAAGCGGTGGGGGCCGCGCTGATGGCTGGCCAGGACATACCACGAACGGTAATCCGCAATCAGGTCGTGGAAAGGCATGTAACCCATCACCGTGCGGCCATCCATCACCTGCGCCAGCAAGGTGGTGTATTCGCCGTACCAGCCCAGACCCAGATGATTGAAGGTGGTGTCCCACGCCCATTGGCCGTCTTCATAGGCGGTGGGATCGCCGCGATTATCATAGCGCATCGCGGTTACCGCGAAACGATCGCGGTAACGATAGCCCAGACTGGCGTAATAACCGATGGTGTTGTCGATTTCGCGGAAAGGTTCAATCCCCTGAATTTGCCACGCCCAATAGCCGCCCGGCCGGAAAATCGCCAGATCGGGGAAAGGCACGGTTTCACCGGAGGACGTCACCCGGTCGCCGACACTCCAGCCGCGCCACGCCAGCAGACCGCCCGCCGGGTCATTCCAGCGGAAGGCGCCGGCGGTAGCCTGCCAGTCATGGACACTGCCCGTCATCGCGCCGTTGTACTGCAAGGTGGCTTCCGCGCCCAGCGTGCGCAACTCCTCGCCCACCCAGGTATTGATGGCGGAACTGCTGATCAGGTATTCCGAAGTCCAGCCAACGCCATGATTTTCCAGCGATAACTCGGGAAAGAACATGCCCGCCTTCGCTTTCCAGCGCCAGGCGCTGGCGGGCAACGGCCGCCATTGCAGGTAGGCTTCCCCCGCGCCCGGCGCCTCGTCGCGGCCTTCGTACCCGTTCAGCCAGGCATGACCGCTGACCGTGCCCGCCGTGAACCGGCCGGACAATACCGCCTGTCCCAGACGCAAACCGTCATGATCGCGGTCGAAGCGTTGCTTGTCCAGACCGTCGAACAGCCAGCCGTTGTCACTGTCGCTGTACGCCAGCCGGATGTCCAGCAAGCCGTGCAGTTCTCCGTCCAGCGCCTGTACCGAGCCTGACACCGCCAGCGCCAGCGCTCCCGCCGCGATCCTGTTCATTGTCCCTCCCCCGGAATCTTGCGTTCCGTCGTCCGTTGCCGCCACCAGTGTTCGAAGGCGTCCAGCCCCATCGGCTTGGCAATCCAGTAGCCTTGGGCGATATCGCAGCCGTACCGTGTCAGCACTTGAATGATTTCTTCACTTTCCACGCCCTCGGCCACCAGGCGCAACCCCATGTTGTGGCCAAGCTCAATAGTCGAGCGAACGATGATCAGATCATCCTGGTTATGGCTCAGATCCATCACGAAGGATTTGTCGATCTTCATTTCCTGTACCGGCAGCCGCTTCAGCTGCGCCATCGAGGAATAGCCGGTGCCGTAATCGTCAATCGCCAGCCGCACGCCCCGTTGCCGCAGTCCGCCCAGCAGCTCCACGGCCTTGTCGATATCGTGCATCACCGCGCTTTCCGTCACTTCCAGCCACAGGCTCTCCGCCGGCAGGCCGGTCGCGGCCAGCGCGTCCGACACTTCACCCACCAGCGCCGGGTCCTGCAAATCGACCGAGGAAATATTCACCGCCATCATCAGGTCCATGCCCTGCCGCCGCCAGCGCGCGCACTGTTCCAGCGCGGCGCGCACGGCCCAGCGCGTCAGGTATCGGATATTGCCGGTTTGCTCGGCCAAGGGAATGAAGTCGTCGGGAAAAATCAGCCCGTGCACCGGGTGTTGCCAGCGCACCAGGCACTCGACGCCGCTTATCCGCTGCTCGCGAATGTCGAGCTTCGGTTGGTAATGCAGCACCAGTTCACCGCGTTCAATCGCGCCGCGCAACTCGCTCATCAACGACAGCCGCAGCAGGCTGTAACGGTTTTGCTGGTGGCTGTAGAGCGCGCAGGGCAGGCGTTTTTCCTTGGCGACGTACATGGCAATTTCGGCGCGCTGCAACAGCGTGGCCGGGTTCTCGGCGTGCTCGGGATACAGGCCGATGCCCATGGCGGCGTTCACCGTCATGGCGATGTTTTCAATGACGAAAGGCTCGTCGAGAATCTGCTTGTAGGCCATGCCCAATGCCAGCACTTCGTGGCGCTCGACGCCGGTCAGCAGCACCACGAAGGCATCGCCGGAAAAGCGCGCCACCCGGTCCAGCGGCCGCTGCCGCTCCATCAGCCTCGCAGCCACCTGACGCAGCACCATGTCGCCGCTGTGATGACCCAGCGTGTCGTTGATGTCCTTGAAGTGGTTCAGCCCCAGCACCAGCACCGCCGCCACCTGCTCCGGCGCGGCGGCCATCTGTTCCTGCAGCCACTGCTGGAAACGCAGCCGGTTGGGCAGGCCGGTCAACGGATCATGATAGGCGGCATAGGCGATTTGCGATTCGCGCTCGGCGATCGCCTGCCGCATGGTGTCAAACTCCGCAAACAGCTCCTGCACCTCGCCCCGGGCGGGCGGCGGCGGCGCGGCGGCATAATCGCCGCCGCCCAGACGGCGCACGTAACGGATCAGCTCCGACAACGGGCGCGTCACCGATCCGGCAATGAAAAACGCTCCGAGCACCGTCAGCCCCAGTGTCACCCCGGCCATCATCGCCAGTTGCCAGAACAGCGGCCGGTAGCCCAGCATCGCCTCGGAAAGAGACCGTTGCAGCACCACCAGCAACCCCCTGTCGGGCGGCTGCAGCGGCGCGACATAATACAGGCGGTCATCCGCCTGCAGGACTTGGCCGGAAAGCGGCCCCGGCCTGTCGAGAGCAACCAGCGCCCGCCGCTCATCGCCCTCCAGGCTGCTGGCCAGCACCTGCGTCTGCCCGCCCTGCCGCGACACAAAGGAAACCTGCAAGCCGGTCAGGTCGGCCAGATGGCGGGTGGTGGCGTCACCTTGGGCGAACCCCAGCACGAACCAGCCGACCAGATTCGGCTCCGGCGCGTACACCGGCGTCACAAAGAGGTGATAAAGACGGCCCTGACGCACCAGCAACAGATCCTGCTGCCCCGAGCCCGCTCCGGAAGCGGTTGGCGGACGAAAATCCGATCCGGCCGCGAATTCCGGCGCCGTCGAGGCCAGCACCCGGCCATCGGCGTCGGTCGCCAGCGCCAGGTCGGCGGCGCTGCGCTGCCGGAAGTTGTCCAGCACCACCCGCAGCGACTCGACATTGGCGCGCTCGGAAAACGTGGCGATTTCGGAACGCAGGCCGAAATCCTGGGTAATCATCGCCGCCATCGCCGTTTGCGCCTGACGGCGGGCATCCAGCTCGTTGCCGAACACCTGCCGGCCCGCCTTCAACTGCTTTTCCACCAGCACGCGGGTATGCGCCCAGGTACTGCGGTAGACCAGCACGAAATTCACGCACAACGCCAGGGCCAGCAGCCCGACGAAGAACTGGAAAATCGCGCGGCGCAGACTGTACATGCCGGCTCCCCTAGTAACCGTGCGGACGACGGCGCGGATCAGGCTTCAGGGGCTTGTCCAACCGGAGGATCATGACGGGGCCGGTCACCGGGCGCACCAGCGGCTCCGGGGCCGTCGCCAGTTGCGGGTGCCAGAGGCTGACTTCGCGCAACGCGCCTTCGGGCGCGGACAGCCGGACCTCTCCCCCGGCATTGGTCTGACCGAAACTGCTGGTGGGCAGCACCAGAATATAGGCCAGCATCCAGTCATGAATATTGCAGCCCAGCGTCACCAGCCCCGGCTTGTCGAACAGCACGGTATGGGCGTTGTGGCTGCCGGGAAACAGCTTCAGTTCAAATCGCTTGGCGGGAGAGAAAGAATAGACGTGATGGTTGATGGAATCCGAATTCGGAAAATCGACCTGCGTGCCGGTCTGCACCGGCAGTACGAAAGGCTTGAAACGCTTGTCGAGCTGATCCATCACCGACGGCGCCGGCATCAGGGGCGGCGCACCGGGCGATACCCAGACCACGGCATCCGGCAGCGGCTTGCCCTCGGCGGTCAACACCTGCACCGACAACTCGGCCGCCATAACGGGCCATGCCGCCAGCCACAAGGCAACCCTCAGCAACCCAGTATCCGTCTTCAGGCATGGCGACATGCGGCAATTCCGGCAAAAGGACATTATTCCCGGGGAAGTATTAGCCCCAATCCGGGCGCGACGCAAGGCGAATTGTCAGGCGCGGCAACAGCCTCTACACTGATCGTTATAGCACCGACAAGACCGGAGAACCGGCATGCATGCTTTCTGGCAATGGGAACAACACCTGCTGGCGCGGATCCGCACCGTGCTGCTGATTCTGGCCGAGGGCGACACTCCGGAAAGCTGGCAGGCATCGGCGGATAATGACCGTCCGGAATAAGCCGCTTGCCGACCACCTTGGCCCGTCCCTAGAATAGCCCTACAGAATTTCCGCCATCCGACGGCCCCATGACCTCCGAATTCAATTTCTTCTTTGCGACCACCGTCGGCATCCTGCTGGTTTTGTCCACGGTCATGGTTCATTACGAGGCCCTGAGGTTAATCTCGTTGCTGCTGCCGCGCCTGAAAATGCAGCCGCGCGTGCGTATCCTGGCAGTGATTTACGGGGTCATCTTCGCGCATACCATCGAAGTCTGGATTTTTGCCTTCGCCTATTATTTCCTCAGCGAGCACATGGAGCTGGGGGCTTTCACCGGCCTGCCGACCAGCCATATCTTCGATTACGTCTATTTTTCCGTGGTGGTCTACACCTCACTGGGCTTCGGTGACTTGTTGCCCCTGCAGCATGTCCGGCTGATCGCCGGCATGGAGGCCTTGCTGGGGCTGGTGATGATCGGCTGGTCGGCGTCCTTCACTTACCTGATGATGGAACGCTTCTGGAAAGACCATCCCGGCCACCCCAATCACCCTTCCAGAAAAGACCCGCCCAATTAAGCAAAAACCCCGCACGTGGCGGGGTTCTTGTTCTTCAGTCATGGATCAGGCTTCCGGCCGCATGTGCGGGAACAGGATCACGTCGCGGATCGACGGCGCATTGGCGAACAGCATCACCAGCCGGTCGATACCGATGCCCTCGCCCGCCGTCGGCGGCAGGCCGTATTCCAGCGCGCGGATGTAGTCGGCATCATAGTGCATCGCCTCGTCATCACCCGCATCCTTCTCCGCCACCTGCTGCATGAAACGCTCGGCCTGATCGATCGGGTCGTTCAGCTCGGAGAAACCGTTGGCGATCTCGCGGCCACCGATGAAGAACTCGAAACGGTCGGTGATAAAGGCGTTGTCGTCGTTGCGGCGCGCCAGCGGCGACACTTCCGCCGGGTATTCGGTGATGAAGGTCGGCTGGCGCAGCTCGGTCTCGACAGTTTCCTCGAACACGAGCGTCTGCAGCTTGCCTACGCCCCAGGTCGGTTTCACGTCCATCTTCAGCTTGGTGCGGACGATGTCGCTCAGCGTCGGCACATGCCACAGTTGCTCGCGGGTCATCTCCGGGTTGAAGCGCAGGATGGCGTCCACCATCGACAGGCGCTCGAAACGCGCGCCGAAATCGAAGACTTCGCCCTGGTACTCGACTTCCGTCTTGCCCAGCACTTCCAGCGCCACGGTGCGCAGCATGTCTTCGGTCAGGTCCATCAGGTCGCGGTAATCCGCATAGGCCTGATAGAACTCGATCATGGTGAATTCCGGGTTGTGGCGGGCCGACACGCCTTCGTTGCGGAAGTTGCGGTTGATTTCGAACACGCGCTCGAAACCGCCGACCACCAGCCGCTTCAGGTACAGCTCCGGCGCAATGCGCAGGAACAGCGGCATGTCGAGGGCGTTGTGATGGGTGTTGAACGGCTTGGCCGCCGCACCGCCGGGAATGACGTGCATCATCGGCGTTTCCACTTCCATGAAGTCCCGGCCGGCCATGAAGCGGCGGATGCCGTCGATCACCTGCGAACGGATACGGAAGGTCTTGCGGGTGTCCTCGCTGACGATCAGGTCGACGTAACGCTGGCGGTACTTCATTTCCTGGTCGGCCATGCCGTGGAACTTGTCAGGCAGCGGCCGCAGCGACTTGGTCAGCAGGCGCAGCTCTTCGACGTGCAACGACAGCTCGCCGGTCTTGGTCTTGAAGACATAACCGCGCGCGCCAACGATATCGCCCATATCCCACTTCTTGAACGCGGCGTAGACGTCTTCGCCCACGGCATCCCGGGAAATGTACAGCTGGATGCGGCCGGACATGTCCTGGATGGTGGTGAAGCTGGCCTTGCCCATCACCCGTTTCAGCATGATGCGGCCTGCCAGCGAGAAGTACTGCTTGTCGGCTTCCAGCGCCTCGTTGTCCGGCTCGGCAAACCGGGCTTGCAGGTCGGCGGCATAGGCGTCGCGGCGGAAGTCATTGGGGAAGGCGTTGCCCTGCTCCCGCATCTCCGACAGCTTCTGCTTGCGCTCGGCGATCAGCTTGTTTTCATCAACGGCGGGCGCAGCGTTCGGGGTGTTGTCGGTCATGGTCATCTCGTGGTTACAGTCCCATCTTCAGGGAGGCTTCAATAAACGCATCCAGGTCGCCGTCCAGCACCGCATCCGGACGCGAATGCTCGATGTTGGTCCGCAGATCCTTGACCCGCGACTGGTCCAGCACATAGGAACGAATCTGGCTGCCCCAACCGTTCTCGGACTTGGTTTCTTCCAGCGCCTGCTTGGCGGCGTTCTTCTTCAGCATTTCCAGCTCATACAACTTGGCGCGCAGCAGTTTCCAGGCGCGGTCGCGGTTGGCGTGCTGCGACCTTTCGTTTTGGCAGGCCACGACGGTGCCGGTGGGCACGTGCGTCAAGCGCACGGCGGAATCGGTCTTGTTGATGTGCTGGCCGCCCGCACCGGAGGCGCGGTAGGTATCGGTACGCACATCGGAGGGGTTGATATCGATCTCGATGTTGTCGTCCACTTCCGGCGACACAAACACGGCGGCAAAGGAGGTATGACGGCCGTTGCCGGAGTCGAACGGCGACTTGCGCACCAAGCGGTGCACGCCGGTTTCCGTGCGCAACCAGCCGAAGGCGTAATCGCCTTCCACGCGGATGGTGCAGCTCTTGATCCCCGCCACTTCGCCTTCGGACACTTCCAGCAGTTCGCCCTTGAAGCCGTGGCGCTCAATCCAGCGCAGGTACATGCGCATCAGCATGCCCGACCAGTCCTGGGCCTCGGTGCCGCCCGCGCCGAACTGGATGTCGACGAAACAGTTGCTGGGGTCCATTTCATTGCTGAACATGCGGCGGAATTCAAGGTCGGCCACCATCTTTTCAGCCGCATCCAGCTCGGCCTGCACGTCTTCCAGCAGCGACTCGTCATCGGCCTCCACAGCCAGGTCCAGCATCGCCTGGGCGTCAGTCAGCTGCACCGTCAGCTTGTCCAGTACGCCAACGCTGTTCTCCAGGGCCGAACGTTCCTTGCCCAGCGCCTGGGCCTCCTCGGGGTTGTTCCAGACGGCGGAATCTTCCAGGGTCCTCAGGACTTCTTCCAGACGCTCTTTCTTGAGGTCGTAGTCAAAGATACCCCCGGAGCGTGTTTCCACGCTCGGCGAGGTCTTTGATATGGCGGACGTAGGGATTGATTTCCATGACGATCTACAAGGCGGCAAAAAATAAGGGGCGGATTTTAACCTAAATCGGTCTCGGCTCCCAATACTCCACCTTCATCTGCACGCGGCTTTCTCCACGAAAGGTGTTCACATCCAGCCGATAGGCCAGCAACAGCCGTTCCGGCGGCTCATGCCAGTCCACCATGTCGGTGTTGAAGGCGATCGCCTCCAGCGTCGCGCCGTGACCGGGATGCTTCAGCGTCAGCTTCATGTGCTTCTCTTTCAGCACGCGATGATCGACGCGGACAAACTCGCCGGTGAACAGCGGTTCGGGAAACGCCTGCCCCCACGGGCCGCCCTGCCGCAGTTGCTCCGCCAGCCCCAGCGACAGATTGGCGGGCTCCAGTTCGCCGTCGGTCAGCAAGCTGGCGGTCAGTTGCTCCACGGTCGCCACCTCCGCCACCGCCTCGCGGAAGCGCTCGCTGAATTCGAAAAAGTTGTCTGCCGGGATGGTCAGCCCTGCCGCCATCGCGTGGCCGCCGAAATGGGTGATCAGGCCGGGATTCCGCGTCGCCACCCGTTCAATCGCGTCGCGCATGTGGATACCGGGGATGGAACGCGCCGAGCCCTTGATGGTCAGGCCGCTTTCATCCGCCGGCGCAAAGACAATGCACGGCCGGTGAAACCGGTCTTTCAGCCGCCCGGCGACAATGCCGATCACACCCTGATGCCAACCCGGCTCGAACACCGTTACCGCGCAGGGCAGGGTTTCCGGCGCCCAGTCCAGCCGGTCGAGAATGCGCAGGGCTTCACGCTGCATCGCCGACTCGATTTCGCGACGCTCGACATTCAGCGCATCCAGCTCTTCCGCCAACTGTTGCGCGACGACAGGCGACTCCGCCAGCAGGCATTCAATGCCGTGCGCCATGTCATCCAGCCTCCCGGCGGCATTCAGACGCGGAGCGATGGTGAAACCGAGGTCGTCGGCCTGCAAGCCCGCCAGCTCGCGCTTGCCCACCCGCAGCAAGGCGGCGATGCCGGGTCGGCACTTGCCCTGGCGGATGCGCTCCAGCCCCTGCGCCACCAGGATGCGGTTGTTGGCGTCCAGCGGCACCACATCGGCCACGGTGCCCAGCGCCACGATGTCCAGATAATCGGTCATATTCGGCACGTTGCGGCCTTCAAACCAGCCCTGCACCCTCAGGTGCGTCACCAGGCTGGCCAACAGATAGAAGACCACGCCGACGCCGCACAGGTTCTTGCTGGGGAAGGCACAATCCGGCTGGTTGGGGTTGAGGATGGCGTCGGCATCAGGCAGATCCTTGCCGGTCAGGTGGTGGTCGGTAATCAGCACCCGCACCCCGGCGGCCTTGGCCCGCGCCACGCCCTCGCGGCTGGAAATGCCGTTATCGACCGTGATGATCAAATCGGGCCGCTTTTCTTCCAGCGCCACTTCCACAATTTCCGGCGTCAGGCCGTAGCCGAATTTGAAGCGGTTCGGCACCAGATAATCCACATTCATTGCCCCGATCGCGCGCAAGGCCAGCACCGCCAGCGCGGTGCTGGTGGCACCATCGGCATCGAAATCCCCCACGATCAGGATGCGCTGCTGCTCACGCAAGGCGGTGGTCAGCAAGTCCAGCGCCACCGGCAGTCCCTTCAGCTGGCTCGACGACGCCAATGCCTTCAAGCGATGCTGCAACTCTACCGGCGACTGCACCCCGCGCGCAGCATAAACCCGCGCCAGCACCGGATGCAGGCCTTGCAGGGCGGATGGAATGGGAGGAACAGGACGGACTTTCAACAGCTTGGGAGACATGACGGCGGAAACCTGGGACGGGGGAAACCCGTTCTAATAATTTTGGCGGACATCCGGAATGCAGAGGGGCGCGATTCCTCGCGCCCCTCTGCCGCAGCATGAATCCGACGTGATCAGAGCTTCATGGATTGCAGGATCGAATCACGCACTTGCGCCAGCGTGGCATCAATGGTCAACAGCGTGGCGCTGTTGTTGCACTGCTGGATCGCGGTGTCCGGATCCTTCAAGCCATTGCCGGTCAAGGTGCAGACAATGGTCGAACCTTCGGGAATGCGGCCGTTCTTGATGTCACGGATCGCGCCGCCGATCGACGCCGCCGAAGCAGGCTCGCAGAAAATGCCTTCGTACATCGACAGCATGCGCTGGGCATCGAGGATGTCCTGATCGGCCAGCTCGTCAAACCAGCCGCCCGACTCTTCCTTCACCTTCCAGGCCTGTTCCCAGCTTTGCGGGTTGCCGATGCGGATGGCGGTGGCAACCGTTTCCGGGTTGGCGACAGCGCCGCCGCGCATGAATGGCGCGGAACCGGCAGCCTGATAGCCGATCATCTTCGGACGACTGCCGATTACAGGACCACCGGCATAGCGGCAATGGCCGTTGCAGAAAGCGCAGGAGTCAGTGACTTTCTGGCCTGCCGGGGTGGAATACTCGCAGTAGCCGATCCAGTGCGCGGTGATGTTACCGGCATTACCGACGGGCAGGCAGTGATAGTCCGGAGCGCGACCCAGCTCTTCGACAATTTCAAAGGCGGCGGTCTTCTGGCCTTGCAGGCGGAACGGATTCACCGAGTTGACGATCGTCACCGGGGCTTCCTTCGCTACCTGCTTCACCAGCTCCATGCCGTCGTCAAAGTTGCCGCGGATTTGCAGGGTGATGGCGCCGTACATCATGGCCTGGGCCAGCTTGCCCATGGCGATCTTGCCTTCCGGAATCAGCACGAAGGCCTTGATCCCGGCGCGCGCGGCATAAGCGGCGGCGGCTGCGGAGGTGTTGCCGGTCGAGGCGCAGATCACGGCCTGGCTGCCTTCTTCCACGGCCTTGGTCACGGCCATGGTCATGCCGCGGTCCTTGAACGAACCGGTCGGGTTCAGGCCTTCGTACTTGACGTAGATGTCCACGTCCTTGCCGATCAGCTTGGGAATATTCTTCAGGCGGATCAGCGGCGTGTTGCCCTCACCCAGCGAAATGATGCGGGTGTCGTCGGAAACCGGCAGGTGGTCGCGGTACTTGTTGATCAGGCCGGTATAACGTTGTCCAAAACTCATGATGGGTCTCTCGTTGCGTCGTACGCTCCCCCGTTGCCGCGGGGGAGGAAAAGGTCTTCAGGCGTCCAGGGCTTCCAGGCGGATGCGCACCACCGGGGCGACGATATCGGTCAGGGCTTCCAGACTGCCGATGGCGCGGTTCATCTCGCGCTCAATCACCGGCTTGGTCAGGATGATCACCGGCACCGTACCCGCTTCGTGGGCGGGCTTTTGCAGGATCGCTTCAATGCTGATGCCGTTGTCGCTGAGAATGCGGGTGACATCGGCCAGCACGCCCGGCTTGTCATTGGCCTGCAGGCGCAGGTAATAGGCCGTGCGGATGGCTTCCACCGGCAGGATCGGCGTGTCGGCCAGCGCATCCGGCTGGAACGCCAAGTGCGGCACGTAGTTGCTGTTCTCGGTATTCAGGGCACGCACCACATCGACGATATCCGCCACCACGGCAGAGCCGGTCGGACCCGCGCCCGCGCCCGCGCCGTAATACAGCGTCGGACCGACGGCGTTGGACTGCACCAGCACCGCGTTCTTGACGCCATGTACATTGGCAATCAGACGGTCGGCGGAAATCAGCGTCGGGTGTACACGCAACTCGATGCCGTCCGGCGTGCGGCGGGCAATTCCCAGGTTCTTGATGCGGTAGCCCAATTCTTCAGCATAGCTGACGTCTTCCCGGGTCAGCTTGGTGATGCCTTCGGTATAGACCTTGGCGAACTGCAGCGGAATGCCGAAGGCGATCGAGGCGAGGATCGTCAGTTTATGCGCGGCATCGATGCCCTCCACGTCAAAGGTGGGATCGGCTTCGGCATAACCCAGCGCCTGCGCTTCTTTCAGCACATCGGCGAAGTCGCGGCCCTTGTCACGCATTTCGGTCAGAATGTAATTGCCGGTGCCGTTGATGATGCCGGCCAGCCACTCGATGCGGTTGGCCGCCAGGCCTTCACGCAGCACCTTGATGATCGGCACACCGCCGGCAACCGCCGCTTCAAAGGCGACGTAAACGCCCTTGGCTTCGGCGGCGGCAAAGATTTCATTGCCGAATTCGGCCAGCAGCGCCTTGTTGGCGGTGACCACGTGCTTGCCGTTGGCGATGGCGGTCAGCACCAGCTCGCGGGCGGTGGTGGTGCCGCCGATGACTTCCACAACGATATCCACTTCCGGATCGTTGACGACAGCGAAGATATCCTGGCTGACCTTGACGCCGTGCAGGTCATACTTGCCGGAGTCGCGGCGGATGCCGACGTGGGAAACCTGGATGTAGCGGCCCGTGCGACGGCTGATTTCCGCCGCATTTTCTTTCAGCAAATTGAATGCACCGCCGCCGACTGTTCCCAGCCCGACGATGCCGACTTTAACCGGTTTCACCTGATCACCTGTGCGATTTTCCGCAGAGCGGACAGTGTTGCAAAAACAGCGATGATATAACGGATCGGCGGGAAAATGTACCCGCCGCGACCGACTACTTGATTCCCAGCTCGCCCGCCAT
>DASUIM010000039.1:0-9657 GCA_036279775.1 Fluviicoccus sp.
CCGGAACTGAAGACCTTCCACCCGACCGATGTACTGGTGACCGGTTTCGACATCATCTTCTTCTGGGTCGCCCGGATGATGATGATGACCATGCATTTCATGAAGAATGAAGACGGCACGCCGCAGATCCCGTTCAAGACCGTGTACGTGCACGGTCTGGTGCGCGACGCCGAAGGCCAGAAGATGTCCAAATCCAAGGGCAACGTGCTGGACCCGCTGGATCTCATTGACGGCATCGACCTGGAATCGCTGGTGGCCAAGCGCACCACCGGCCTGATGAAGCCGCAGGATGCACCGAAGATCGAGAAGGCGACGCGCAAGGAGTTCCCGGAGGGCATCAACGCCTTCGGTACCGATGCGCTGCGCTTCACCTTCGCCGCCCTCGCCTCCACCGGCCGCGACATCAAGTTCGACATGAAGCGCGTGGAAGGCTACCGCAACTTCTGCAACAAGCTGTGGAACGCCGCCCGCTTCGTGCTGGGCAACTGCGAAGGCCAGGATGTGGCTGTTGATCACACCAACTACGAACTCAGCGTGGCCGACCACTGGATCATCAGCCGCCTGCAACGCACCGAACAGGCCGTGGCGGATGCCTTCGCCCAGTACCGCTTCGACCAGGCCGCGCAAGCCATCTATGAATTCGCCTGGAACGAGTACTGCGACTGGTATCTGGAACTGACCAAGCCGGTGCTGACCGGCGACGCCCCCCCCGCCGCCAAGGCCGGGACACGCCGCACACTGGTGCGGGTGCTGGAAACCCTGCTGCGCCTGTTGCATCCGATCATGCCGTTCATCACCGAGGAAATCTGGCAGCGCGTGAAGCCGCTGGTAGGCAAGACTGCCGACAGCATCATGCTGGAAGCCTATCCGGTGGCGGACGAGAGCAAGGTCAACGTCGAGGCCGAACAGGACGTGGCTTGGCTGCAGGCCGTGATTAGCGCCATCCGCAACATTCGCGGTGAACTGAACATCTCGCCCGCCAAGGCGCTGACGGTGCTGTTCCACCACGGCGGCCCGGCGGATCAAGTGCGACTTGAACGCTATCGCAGCCAGCTGGCCTTCCTGGCCCGTCTGGAAACGCTGACCTGGCTGGAAGCCGGAGCCGAGCTGCCCTTTGCCGCCACCAAGCTGGTGGGCGACATGAGCCTGTTGGTGCCGCTGAAAGGCCTGATTGACGCCGAAGCCGAAGCCGCACGCCTGCGCAAGGAACTGGACAAGCTGGAGAAGGAAGTCGGCCGTCTGGCGGGCAAGCTGGAAAATCCGGCCTTTGTCGACAAGGCTCCGGCCGATGTCGTAGCCAAGGAGCAGGAAAAGCTGGCCGCCGTGAAGGCGGAAATCGCGACACTGCAAGAGCAGCTGGTAAAGGTGGAGGCGCTTTAAGCGCCGTCATCCTCACGCGCAAAGAAAAAGGCCCTGACGGGCCTTTTTCTTTGCCGCGACTCAGGCCCGCAAGCGACGGGTCTTGAAGGTGTTCCAGCCGTTCTCGGTCATGCCGATCAGGAAAGATACCAAGCCCGATTCGTTCGGCTTCGGCTCGCAGCCGTTGGCCATGCGCCGCAATTGGCGGGAATACCAGGCCACTTCCATCAACGCCATCTTGTCGATGGGCTTGATGCCGGTCTTGATCGGTTTGACCTGATAGCGGGGCTGCTGCCCGGACAGCAACCGGTTCGGCACTTCCGGCTCGATGGCCAGCGATCGGGCGATGCCCACGAAATCCACCGCGCCGCTGGTTATGGCCTCGCTCATGCCTTCCGCCGTGCGGAAGCCGCCGGTGACCATCAACGGCGTCTTCACCGCTTGCCGCGCCTTCTCGGCGAATTCCAGGAAATAGGCCTCGCGGCGACGGGTAGAATCCTTGACCGGGACTTCCTTCACACCGGCCATCGCCGGTGCCTCATAGGTGCCGCCGGAAATCTCGATCAGGTCGATGCCGGCCTCGGACAAGGCGCGGATCACATCCAGCGACTCCTCCTCGGTAAAACCGCCCTTCTGGAAGTCCGCCGAGTTCAGCTTGATGCCCACCGGGAAATCCGGGCCGGTCTGCGCACGGATGGCCTTGAACACTTCCAGCACGAAACGGCGGCGGTTCTCTGCATTACCGCCCCATTGGTCGGTACGCTGGTTGTGGTGGCCCGACAGGAACTGGCTGACCAGATAGCCATGCGCGCCGTGGATCTGCACACCGCTGAAACCGGCCTTTTGGGCAATGGCGGCGGTGCGGCCGAAACGGTGGATCAGATCGAGAATTTCCGCCTCGGTCAACTCGCGCGGGGTGGCGAAGAAGGCGGCGATTTCCTTGCCGAACGGAATGGCGGACGGCGCGACGGACTCAACATTCAGACCTTTCGGCACCTGCTTGCCGGGATGATTGATCTGCATCCACAGCTGCGTGCCGTTGCGGGTGCCGGCGGCGGCCCATTGCTTCAGCAATTCCAGATCGCTTTCATCTTCCAACGCGACGTTGTTCGGCTCGCCCAACGCGCGGCGGTCAATCATGACATTGCCGGTGATCAGCAGGCCGATGCCGCCGTCAGCCCAGCGCCGGTAGAGATTCGCCAAACCTTCGGTGACATGGTTATCGGTTGTGCCAAGGGCTTCACTCATGGCGGACTTTGCCAACCGGTTTTTAACCACCGAACCGTTGGGCAGCGTAAAGGGTTGGCCGAGAATCTGGGCAGGGGACAGACTGGATGTCATGACGCATCTCCGGTGAACGGGAACAGGGCGCAAGCAGCACGATGGGCAAAACATACCCATTAGTTTGAAAGTTGTCAAACTATAAATCTGAATTGCCGACCCGACAGCGCATGCCTGAAGATGACAAAGATGTGACTTGGTACAAGAAATCAACATCTTGCAGTACACAAGTCCGAATCCGGTGATATTCTGAATGCTAAGGACGTGGAGGATCACGTCCGACTGCCCGGATGGCAGTCCGAGCACGAAGGAAAATGGAGACCTGTCATGAAGACACCGGAGGGAAACGTGAACCTGCCCATTGCCGCCATCGGCGCCCTGGAACTGGGACAAAAACCCGAAGCGCTGAAAATTGTCCGACGCGAACTGGGAATGAACCCGGAAGAAGCCAGCGAGCTGGTGGATCATTACCTGAACGCCCACCCGGTCAGTCCGGTGCCCGGATTCGAATCCGGTGCGGTGCGACGCGAATTCTGGATATTCCTGGCCTTGTTCCTGGTGGTCGCCCTGTGTGGCTATGCCGTGGTGATCTGACCCGGGGCCAGGCTCCGGGTCAAGTTGTCTCGCCCGCCGCCAGAATGGCGGCCACCTCCGGCGAAGCGAAGAATCCCTCCAGCTGACGCCGGAACAGGGCTTCCAGCATGCCGCGTTCGTGCAGCACGGCAATCACCGGCGGGCCGAAGCGCATCGCCTGCTGCACCATGATTTCATGATCAATCCCGACCTCGCCCAGCAGATCGTAGAGACTGGTCTCTCCGTACAGCTCAAAGAAGGTATCGATACCCGAGTCAATAATGGAGCGGACAAAATCAGTCTGCCGCACTTCCCGCCAGTATTCATAACCCAGCACAAAGAACTCTTCCAGATCCAGCGCCGTCAATTGGTGCAGCCCGTCGGCCAGCGGCCGAGTTTTCAGGACGTCCCAGATGTCCAGAATGCTGTCGCGCAGACGGGTGTCGGCCAGCTCCAGCAAGGTTTGGCCGCTGCTGGCCAGCAGGCCCTGCAAGGCCCGGCGCAGATAATCGTGCAGCCGGCTTTCCAGCGCCTCCTCAAGACCGCCGGGCAAGACTTGCAGCGCTTCACGGCCAAAACGGGCCAGTGAACGCGCGCCCGGCAAACGTGTCGTGGTGACGGCATGATCGAGATAACCGCGCACGCCCTCGGTCAGCAGCGAGGTTGCCAGTTCGGCGTAGAGCGGGTTGCTGACGACTTCATGCACCAGGCGTTCGCGAACGTCGCGCAGCTCCAGCACCTTGTCGAGCATTTCCTCGAAACTGCCGTCGCTCAGGATATCTCCCAGCGTGGTGCTCGCGTGCACCGGATGGGCGTGAAGCGCGCGCGCCACCGCCGCGACCAGCTCCAGCACGCCGCCGCTCAGGTCCAGCTCCAGCGCGAATTGGTGCACTACTTCCTTGATGAGGCGCGGCTCCATCGCCTCGTTGAGGGTCAGCAGACGGGCATTCTGCAGATCGGCTTCCAGCTCGGCGCGCACCCAGGCCTCGTATTCATCGCCCGTCAGGCGACGGATCATGTAGGCGATCTGGGCATTAAGCAGGGCTTCGGCCCGGGGAGACAGCGGCGTTCCGTTCATGGGTGACAATCCGGAGAGTGAGTGGTGCTCATTCTAGCGGCAGGCCGATCGGAAACCTATTGGTCAGCACAGAAATTAGCGGCATGAAAAAGGCGACCCGGAGGCCGCCTTGCAAGAGACCACGCGCGACAGCTTACTTGCCGTAGCGGGCGGCCATCTTTTCCAGCGAGATCGGGTTGATGCGGCTGGCATTCCCCGCCGTGCCGAAGGCCTCGTAGCGGGCAATACAGATATCACGCATGGCGGTGATGGTCTTGGCGAAGTACTTGCGCGGGTCGAATTCGGCCGGGTTTTCCGCCAGGAAGCGACGGATGGCGCCGGTGGAAGCCAGACGCAGGTCGGTGTCGATGTTGACCTTGCGCACGCCATGCTTGATTGCTTCCACGATCTGCTCGACCGGCACGCCGTAGGTTTCCTTGATGTCGCCGCCGTGCTCGTTGATGATGGCCAGCCAGTCCTGGGGAACGGAACTGGAGCCGTGCATCACCAAATGGGTATTGGGGATACGGGCGTGGATTTCCTTGATGCGGTCGATGGCCAGGATGTCGCCCGTGGGCGGACGGGTAAACTTGTAGGCGCCATGCGAGGTGCCGATGGCGATGGCCAGGGCATCGACCCGGGTATCGGCGACGAAGCTGGCGGCCTCCTCAACGCTGGTCAGCAGTTGCGAGTGGTCCAGCACGCCTTCCGCGCCGACGCCGTCCTCTTCCCCGGCCTGGCCGGTTTCCAGCGAACCCAGGCAGCCGATCTCCCCTTCCACCGACACGCCGCAGGCATGCGCCATGGCGACGACGTTACGGGTGACACTGACGTTGTAGTCGTAGTCGGTCGGGGTCTTGCCGTCTTCCGCCAGCGAGCCGTCCATCATCACCGAGCTGAAGCCCAACTGGATGGAGCGCTGGCAGATGGCGGGACTGGTGCCGTGATCCTGGTGCATCACCACCGGGATATGCGGGAATTCTTCAATGGCGGCGAGGATCAGGTGGCGCAGGAAGGGCGCACCGGCGTACTTGCGCGCACCGGCAGAGGCCTGGACGATGACCGGGGAATCGGTCTTGTCGGCGGCTTCCATGATGGCGCGCATCTGTTCGAGGTTGTTGACGTTGAAGGCCGGAACGCCGTAACCGTACTCGGCGGCGTGGTCCAGCATCTGGCGCAAGGAAATCAGTGCCATGGTTCTTTCTCCCTTTGTAGCGTGACGGGCAGATCAGGTTGACCGGCGGCGTAGCCGCCGGTCCGGAAATTACAGGATATGACGGGCGGCCGCATGTTCCAGCGCTTCCACGGCAGGCAGGGTTTTGCCTTCGACGAATTCGAGGAACGCGCCGCCGCCGGTGGAAATGTAGGAAATCTGGTCGGCGACGCCGTACTTGTCGATGGCCGCCAGAGTGTCGCCACCGCCGGCGATGGAGAAGCCGGGGCTGTTGGCGATGGCCTTGGCCAGTGTCTTGGTGCCTTCGCCGAACTGGTCGAATTCGAAGACGCCGACCGGACCGTTCCAGAGGATGGTCTTGGCGGACTTGATGAAGTTGGCGAAGCGGGCGGCGGTGAGCGGACCGATGTCGAGGATCATGTCGTCATCCTCCACTTCCTTCAGCGCCTTGATGGTGGCGGGGGCATCGGCGGCAAAAGCCTTGGCCGTGACCACGTCTTCCGGCAGCGGCACGCTGACGCTGCGGGCGATTTCCTTGGCGGTCTCGACCATGTCGGCTTCGTACAGCGACTTGCCGACCTTGTAACCGGCGGCGGCCAGGAAGGTGTTGGCGATGCCGCCGCCGACAATCAGCTGGTCGCAGACATCGGACAGCGACTTCAGCACGTCCAGCTTGGTGGAGACCTTGGAACCGGCGACCACGGCGATCATCGGCGCAGCGGGATTGTCGAGGGCCTTGGCCAACGCTTCCAGCTCGGCGGCCAGCAGCGGGCCGGCACAGGCGACCGGCGCGAACTTGGCGACGCCGTGGGTGGAGGCTTCAGCGCGGTGTGCGGTGCCGAAGGCGTCCATCACGAACACATCGCACAGGGCGGCGTATTTCTGCGCCAGTTCGTCGTTGTTCTTCTTCTCGCCCTTGTTGAAACGGACGTTCTCGAACAGCACCACTTCACCCGGCTGCAGGTTGAAACCGTCGACGTAGCTGCTGACCAGCGGCACGGCGCGGCCCAGTGCTTCGCTCAGGTAATCCGCGACCGGCTGCAGGGAGTTTTCGGCGGAGAATTCGCCCTCCGTGGGGCGGCCGAGGTGCGAGCAGACCATCACCGCCGCGCCCTTTTCCAGCGCCAGACGGATGGTGGGCAGCGAGGCGACGATGCGGGCGTCGCTGCTGATCTTGCCGTCCTTGACCGGGACGTTCAGGTCTTCACGAATCAGGACACGCTTGCCGCTCAGGTCGAGATCGGCCATTTTCAAGACAGACATGAATCACTCCTTAAAATTAGTTAATTGCCAACTTCGCCAGTACGCCGCAGAGGTCGAGCAGGCGGTTGGCGTAACCCCATTCATTGTCATACCACGCCAGGACTTTCGCCTGACGACCCACCACCCGGGTTTCGGTGGCGTCAAAAAACAGCGATTGCGGCAGATGATTGAAGTCACTGGACACCAGCCATTCGTCGCAATACCCGAGGATTTCCCCGTAACGGCCCGCCGCATGGTCGCGGAACAGGGCGTTGATCACGTCCACCGTCACCGGTTCGCGGGTGACGAAATTGAGGTCGATGGCGGCCACATTCAGCGTTGGCACGCGGATGGAATAGCCGTCCACCCGGCCCGCCATGTGCGGCAGCACCCGCTTCAACGCCCCGATGCTGCTGGACGTGGTGGGAATGACGTTATGTCCCGCCGCCCGTCCGCGCCGCCAGTCCCGGTGCGTCCGGTCCAGGACCATCTGGTCGGTGGTGACGGCATGGATCTCCGTCATCAGCGCCGACTCCAACCCGAAGGCCTCGTCGAGAATCTGCACCAGCGGCACCAGCGCATGGGTGGTGCAGGACACGCTGGACAGCACCCGGTGTTCCGGTTTTACCGTGTGGTGGTTGACGCCGTAAACCACCGTCGCATCCACCTCGTCAAACGGCGCGGCGCCGATAATCACCTTGCCCGCCCCGGCGCGAAGGTGGCGCGCGGCCTCGTCGCGGGCGCGGAACTGGCCGGTGCACTCCAGCACCACGTCCACCTGCAATTCGGCCCACGGCAAGCGGTCCGGATCAGCCTCGCTAAACAGCCGGATGCGGTGCGGGCACTCGCAGCCTTTCGCCGCCAGCACCAGTTCGTCGCCGTCCAGCTCCGCCGCGCCGTGCAAACGGCCGTGCGTGCTGTCGTAACGGGTCAGGTGCGCCAGCGTCGCCGCGTCACCCAGATCATTGATGGCGACGAATTGCAGGCTGTCCGGACAACCGCGTTCCAGCCATGCCCGCACCACGTTGCGGCCGATGCGGCCGTAGCCGTTGATGGCGACGCGGAGCGGACGGAGCTCGGTCATTTAGGCGATGACGTCCTGCACGGCCTGCACCACCGCGTCCACGGTAATGCCGAAATGCTGGTACAGGTCCTTGATCGGAGCCGACTCGCCGAAGCTGGTCATGCCGATCACCTTGCCGTCCAGACCGGCGAACTTGTACCAGTAGTCGGCATGGCTGGCTTCCACCACCACGCGGGCGCGGACTTCGGTGGGCAGCACTTTTTCACGGTAGGCGACGTCTTGCGCCATGAAGGTATCCACGGACGGCAGCGACACCACGCGCACGCCCTTGCCCTGCGCGGTCAGCGCCTGTTGCGCCTGCATCGCCAGGTCGATTTCGGAGCCGGTCGCGATGATGATCGCTTCCAGCACACCGGTTTCCGGCGACAGCACATAACCGCCCTTGCTGATGTTTTCAATCTGCAGCGCGTCGCGTTCGCGGTGCGGCAGGTTCTGGCGGGAGAAGATCAGGCAGGTCGGGCCGTCGGCGCGCTGGATCGCAGCCTTCCACGCCACGGCGGATTCGACGGCGTCGGCCGGACGCCACACCGACATGTTCGGCGTGCCGCGCAGGCTGGCCAGCTGCTCGATGGGCTGGTGGGTGGGGCCGTCCTCGCCCAGACCGATGGAGTCGTGGGTATAGACCTGAATGACGCGTTGCTTCATCAGCGCGCTCATGCGCACCGCGTTTCGGGCGTATTCCATGAAGATCAGGAAGGTGGCGCCGTACGGGATGAAGCCGCCGTGCAGGGCGACGCCGTTCATGATGGCGCTCATGCCGAATTCGCGCACGCCGTAGAACACGTAGTTACCGGCGGCATTTTCCTGGATGCCGTGGCAGCCCTTCCACAGGGTCAGGTTGGAACCGGCAAGGTCGGCGGAGCCGCCCAGCAGTTCCGGCAGCAGCGGGCCGAAGGCGTTCAGCGCATTTTGCGAGGCCTTGCGGGAGGCGATGGTTTCACCCTTGGCGGCCACTTCCTGGATGTAGGCGTTGGCCTGCAATTCGAAGGACGGCGGTAGCTGGCCCTTCAGGCGACGATCCAGTTCTTCCGCCAGCTCGGGGTGGGCCTTGCGGTAGGCGTTGTACAACGCCACCCAGGTCTGCTCCAGCGCCTCGCCGCGGGCGCGGTTATCCCAGGCTTCGTAAATGTCTTCCGGAATTTCGAAGGGGCCGTGCTCCCAGCCCATGGCTTCGCGGGTCAGGGCGATTTCGGCGGTGCCCAGCGGCGCGCCGTGGCAATCTTCCTTGCCCTGCTTGTTCGGCGAACCGCAGCCGATCACGGTCTTGCAGATGATCAGCGTCGGACGCTGGCTGTCAGCATGGGCCTGGATGATGGCGCTGCGCACGGCCTCGCTGTCATGGCCGTCGATGGGGCCGATCACCTGCCAGTTGTAAGCCTGAAAACGTTGCACGGTGTTGTCGGTGAACCAGCCTTCCACTTCGCCGTCGATGGAGATGCCGTTGTCGTCGTAGAAGGCGACCAGCTTGCCCAGCTTCAGGGTGCCCGCCAGCGAACAGACTTCGTGCGAGATGCCTTCCATCAGGCAGCCGTCGCCGAGGAAGCAATAGGTGAAGTGGTCGATGACCGGATAGCCTTCGCGGTTGAACTGCGCGGCCAGCGTCTTCTCGGCCAGCGCCATGCCGACGGCATTGGCGATGCCCTGCCCCAGCGGGCCGGTGGTGGTCTCGACACCGGGGGTGTAACCGTATTCGGGGTGGCCCGGGGTCTTGCTGTGCAGCTGGCGGAACTGCTTGAGGTCGTCGATCGACAGGTCGAAGCCGCTGAGGTGCAGCAGCGCGTACTGCAGCATGGAGCCGTGGCCGTTGGAGAGCACGAAGCGGTCGCGGTTGGTCCAGCCGGGGTTGGCCGGGTTGTACCGCATCACGCCGCGCCACAGCACTTCCGC
>DASUIM010000040.1:0-5474 GCA_036279775.1 Fluviicoccus sp.
GCGATGCAGGCATCGCCCAAAGCCTGACGGGTTTGCGCGGCCAATTCCGACTCCAGCGTCCTGACGTCCGGGGCTGAATTCTGGAATGCGTTCAGCACCTCTTGTCCCAAAGCCGTCATCGCCATCAACTGCCAGCCTGAGGCCAGCGGTGTCAGCACCAGATCAGCCCCTTCCTGCACCAGCGGTCCGGCATCGGTCAGCGGACAGAATCCTCCCTGGCAGGGCGACACACAATCCACCGCCACCACCAGCGCTGTCCGCCGACGCGCCTGATACAGCGCATCCTCGGCAAAAAACCGGTCCTGCACGGCCAGCGCGGCGGCGTCACAGGCCTTCACCCCGAAAAACACGCGCGGCGGCACTTCCGGCAAACGGCTGCGGAAATGCGTGCCGTCGAATACGAACACCGTTTCACGTTCGGCAAAGAAAAACGGCTTCAACGACGACAGCGGCACACCGTCAAAATTTTCCCAATCCCGCTGCGGCGACGACTCCGCCCAGCGCACCACCCCGTCCGCCTCGCGCACCGGCTCGATCAGGACACGATCGGCCGCAATAAAGGCGCGAAAATCCGCCAGCGTGTCGATAAAAACCGTTTTCATGCCTCCTCCCGCTTTTCCACGCGCACGGCGCAGGCCTTCAGTTCCGGCATCTTCGTCACCGGGTCCTGCGCGGTATTGGTCAGCCGGTTGCAGGGTGCTTCATGGAAATGATAGGGCATGCTGACCGTACCGACCGGCAGCTCCGGGGCCAGTTCAACGCGGGTATCCACTTCGCCGCGGCGCGAGAATACCCGAACCGGTGAATGCTGGCCGAGTTGCAGCTCGGCGGCATCGGCGGGATTCATGAACAGCAGCCCCAACGGCGTTTCCCGTTCCAGCACCGGCGCGCAGCGGGTCATGGATCCGCAGCCGTAGTGGAAATGCAGGCGCTGGGTGGTGAAGGCCAGCGGATACTCGGCGTCAGGCATTTCCGCAGGTTCGACCGCGTCCACGCAGATCAGGCGCGCGCGGCCGCTGGCCTGCAGCGGAAAGCGTTCCTGATGCAGGATCGGGGATCCGTCGGGATGCTCGGCATTGCAGGGCCATTGCAGACCCTGCCGCTCATCGATGCGCTCGTAACTCATGGCGGAAAAGATCGGCATCAGCCCGCACATCTCGTCAAAAACGGCTTTGGCGCTTGGCCAGTCCAGCCCGGCCACGCCCATGCGCCGCGCCAGCTCCCCGAATATCTGCCAATCCGTCTTGCAGTCAGCAGGCGGCTCCACCGCCTTTCGCACCCGTTGCACGCGGCGCTCGCAGTTGCTGAAGGTGCCGTCCTTCTCGGCGAAGGCGGCCACCGGCAGGATGTAATCAGCCAGCTTCGCGGTCTCGGTCAGGTGCATTTCCAGCACCACCAGCAGGTCCAGTTTCTTCAGCGCGCGAGCCACTTCGGTCTGGTCGGGGTCGGTCAGCGCCGGATCCTCCCCGGCAATGATCATCGCCCGCATCGCCCCGTCACGCGCGCCGTGCATCATCGCCAATGAGGTCATGCCCGGTTTCTCCGGTTGCGGAGCCTGCCACGCCTTGGCGAACTTCTCCCGTACCGCCGCATCGGCCACCGGCTGGTAGCCGGGATAGACGTTCGGCAGGCAGCCCATGTCGCAGGCGCCCTGCACATTATTCTGGCCGCGCAGGGGGTTGATGCCCGTCCCCGGTCGGCCGATCTGTCCGCAAGCCAGCACCAGGTTCGACAATGCAATCACGTTGTTGGTGCCGCTGGCGAACTGGGTGATGCCCATGCCGTAACAGAGGAAGGCGGCGGGAGAATGCGCATAAAGGTCGGCAAAACGCTGCAAGGTGTCGGGATCAATGCCGGTAATGCGTGCGGTCACCTCCGGCGTGCAGGCGGCAACATGGCGTTTAAGCACCTCGACATTATCGACACGGGCCGCCAGGAATTCCTTTGCCTCCCAGCCTTCGCGGAAAATCAGGTGCAGCAGGCCGTTGGCCAGCGCGATGTTGCTGCCCAGCGTCAGCGGCAGGTGCAGGTCGGCCAGCTTCGCCAGCCGCGACTGCCGGGGATCAACCACCACCAGCTTCGCGCCGTTGAGCTTGGCCTTAAGGATGCGGCCGCCGAAGATGGCGTGGTTTTCGGTGGGGTCGGCGCCCCAGACCACGATCAGGTCGGCCTGCTCCACGTCAGCCATGCTGTTGGTCATGGCGCCGGAGCCGAGCGTTTGCGCCAGCCCGGCGACGGAGGGGCTGTGGCAGATGCGGGCGCAATGATCAATGTTCGGGGAGCGCAACGCCACCCGTGCGAATTTCTGGGCGGCGTAATTGTCTTCGTTGGTGGCGCGGGCGCAACTGATGACCCCGAGGCTGTCGGGGCCGTCATTATCGCGGAAATCCTTCAGGCGGGCGGCAATGTCATCCAGCGCCTCGTTCCAGTCCACCGGCACGAAAACTTCGCCCTCGCGACGGAACGGCTGCGTCAGGCGCTGGGCCGGATCAACCCCGAAGGCCGCGTTCCAGCCCTTGGCGCAAAGTTGGCCGTGGCTGACCGGATGGTTGGGAACCGGCTCGACGGCGATGACACGGTTATCCTGCACGCGCAGGCCCATGCCGCAGCCGACGCCGCAAAAAGGGCAGATGGTTGGAGTAGTCGTAATGGCCATGTCGCGCGCACTTCGCCGGGAATATCCCTCATCATAGCAAGGAAATACTGCTTCAGGCCGCCGCTTGCAGCCATACCCAGACCCTGAGCGCGGCCACACCCATGAAACCGCCGATCAACAGGAAAAAAAGGCTCCAGACCAGAGTGACCTGCCCCGCATCGGCATCCCCGGGAAAAACCGGCTTAGACTTGCGTGATGCGAGCCGCAGCACCAGCAATACCGCCGCCATCGCCAATACGCCCGCCGCGAACAGCAACCCCTGCATCCGCAGCAATGTCACCGCCTCGTCGGAATAATCAATCAGCACCAAAGGCACAACCACCGGTTCCGAACGCATCTCTTCCGCCATCAACGGCATGGAGGCTGACACCTGCAGCAGTCCGAACATCCGCCAAAGTTTCTTCATATCACACAAACCCCTCACAAACCTTGCTCGCGTTCATTGCCATGCAGCGCCACTTTAGGTATCTTGCGGCAAAAACCGGCAAAACATTGCTAAATTTCGTTATCTGCCGCTCATAAGGCGACAGTTAGCCGTCATCCATCACCACGGATTGTCTATGGCCCGCATTCTCCTGATCCACGGCCCCAACCTCAACCTGCTGGGCACCCGGGAGCCCGGCATTTACGGCTCCGCCACGCTGCAGGACATCAACGCCAACCTGATGATCCAGGCGCAGATGGACGGCCATACCCTCGACGCCCTGCAAAGCAACCACGAAGGCGTGCTGGTGGACCGCATCCAGGCGGCCGGGCAGGACGGCACCGCGTTCATCATCATCAATCCGGCGGCGTTCACCCATACCTCGGTGGCCCTGCGCGATGCCCTGCTGGCGGTGAAGATCCCCTTTGTGGAAGTGCATCTGTCGAATGTGCATGCCCGGGAAGCCTTCCGTCACCATTCCTATTTTTCGGATGTCGCCGTCGGCGTCATCTGCGGCCTTGGCGCGCGCGGCTATGGTTATGCCCTGCAATACGCCATCCAGCATCTGAAACAACCTTCTTAAAAGCTCTTTTGGGGGATACTCCGTATGGATTTGCGCAAAATCAAGAAGCTGATCGATCTCGTCCAGGAATCCGATATCGAGGAACTGGAAATTTCCGAAGGCGAGGAATCGGTCCGCATCAGCCGCCGCCGTCAGGTTGTCGCCGCACCCGCCGCCATGACTTACGCCCCGGCCCCGGCCGCTCAGGCCCCCGCCGCCGTTGAGGATTCGCCGAAGGGCACCGCGCCCGCCGCCGTCGTTCCGGCCACGCAGGGCTATATCCAGCGTTCGCCGATGGTCGGCACCTACTACTCCGCACCGTCGCCCAACGCCACCGCGTTCGTCGATGTCGGCCAGACCGTCAAGGCCGGCGACACCGTCTGCATCATCGAAGCCATGAAGATGATGAACCAGGTGCAAGCCGAGAAGAGCGGCGTCATCGAATCCATCCTGGTCGAAAACGGTCAGGTCGTCGAATTCGACCAGCCGCTGTTCACCATCGTCTAAGACAGCGGGGACGCCATGCTTGAAAAAGTGCTGATCGCCAATCGCGGCGAAATCGCCTTGCGGGTGCTGCGCGCCTGCAAGGAACTGGGCATCCGCACCGTTGCGGTCTATTCCAAGGCCGACCGCGACCTGCTGCATGTCCGCCTCGCCGACGAGGCCCTGTGCATCGGACCGGCTTCCTCGCGTGAAAGCTACCTGAACATTCCGTCAATCATTGCCGCCGCCGAAGCCACCCAGGCCCAGGCCATTCATCCCGGCTATGGTTTTCTCGCGGAAAACGCCGATTTCGCCGAAGCGGTGGAAGAGTCCGGCTTTACCTTCATCGGGCCCCGCGCCGACACCATCCGCCTGATGGGCAACAAGGTGTCCGCCATCGAGGCGATGAAGGCGGCGGGCGTGCCGACCGTGCCCGGCTCCGATGGCGCGGTCACCGCCGAGAACGCGCAGGCGATGGCCAAACGCATCGGCCTGCCGGTCATCATCAAGGCGGCGGCGGGCGGCGGCGGACGCGGCATGCGCGTGGTCTACGACGCCCACAGTGTGCTGCATTCGCTGGCCGTGACCCAGGCCGAAGCCAAGGCCGCGTTCGGCGACGACACGGTCTACATGGAAAAATTCCTGCAACAACCGCGTCATGTCGAAGTACAGATTATCGGCGACGGCCAGGGCAAGGCCGTGCATCTGGGCGACCGCGACTGCTCACTGCAGCGCCGCCATCAGAAGGTGGTGGAAGAAGCGCCTGCTCCCGATATCCCCGAAGACGTTCGCCGCGAAGTCCAGCTGGCCTGCGTGCGCGCCTGCGAGCAGATGCGCTATCGCGGCGCGGGCACCTTCGAATTCCTCTATGAAGACGGCCGTTTTTACTTCATTGAAATGAACACGCGCGTGCAGGTGGAACATCCGGTTTCGGAAATGGTCACCGGCATCGACATCATCAAGGAGCAGCTGCGCATCGCCGCCGGTCTGGGCCTGTCGGTGACTCAGGACGACATCGTCATTCGCGGCCACGCCATCGAATGCCGCATCAACGCCGAGGACCCGAAGACCTTCCTGCCCTGCCCCGGCAAGATCGACTACTACCACGCCCCCGGCGGTCCCGGCATCCGCATGGACTCGCACATTTACGCCGGTTACACGGTGCCGCCCAACTACGACTCGCTGATCGGCAAGCTGATCGCCTACGGCCCCAGCCGCGACATCGCGCTGCAACGCATGCGCAACGCCCTGGATGAAATCGTGGTCGAAGGCATCCGCAGCAACATTCCGCTGCACCGCGAGCAAATCCTGCGCGACGCCGGTTTTTGCGCCGGCGCCGTCGACATCCA
>DASUIM010000041.1:0-7445 GCA_036279775.1 Fluviicoccus sp.
ATCTGGGGCGGGCTGTGGTGCCTGCCGGAAGTGGCGGTTGAGTCGGAGGCGGAATTGCGCGCGGCGCTGGCGGCGCGCTTCGGCATTCAGGAGGCTGTGCTGGAGTTCCTGCCGTCCTTCCGTCATACCTTCAGCCATTACCATCTGGAGCTGCGGCCGGTGCGGGTCGGCGGCACGCCGGTCCTGACGGGGGAGGGGGAAAGCGGCTGGTTCAGTCCGGGACGCGCCCGTGAGCTGGGGCTGCCCGCGCCCTTATTGCGGCTGAGCGGGGAACTCGGCTGATTCAGGGGTCAGCGCCAGATAGCGGTGCCGTCCGGCGCCCTTGGCGGCATACAGCGCTTCGTCGGCCTGCTTCACCACGCCCTTCAGCGTCTGTTGCTTGTCCGGGATCAGCGTGTAGACACCCAGGCTGACCGTGACATGGGTGGCGACGCTGGAGGACTCATGCGGAATCTGCTGCGCGTCCACCCAGCGCAGGATGCGTTCCGCCACCTTGGCGGCCCCTTCCGGCGGGGTGTTGGGCAGCATCAGGATGAATTCCTCGCCGCCATAGCGCGCCACCACATCGGCCGGGCGCATCAGCGCTTCCTGCAGGGTGCGGGCGATCAGTTGCAGGCATTTGTCGCCGGCGGCGTGGCCGTAGGTGTCGTTGTAGCGCTTGAAGTAGTCCACATCCAGCAGCAGGATCGACAGCGGCTGGCGGTCGCGGGTGGCGCGCTCGAATTCCTTCTCGGCGGTTTCGTCAAAGCTGCGGCGGTTGGGAATGCCGGTCAGCGCATCCTCGTGGGCAATCTTGTCCAGCTTGCGGTTCAGCCGCGCCAGTTCCTCGCCCTGGATGCGCGCCAGCAGTTCCTGCAGGAAGGCGAAGCGCTCTTGCCGCTCGGCAATGGCCGCCAGCACCAGGATCACCGTGCCGAAGATCATGTAGTAATAGAAAAAGGACAGCGCGTTGACGGCCAGCCCGAACAGCATGGCCGACACCAGGCTGACCGCGCCGCTGAGCAGGTACAGTCCCAGCAGCACCGGCGTGGCGAAGCGCAGTCCCAGCGCCACCAGCAGCAGGGTGATCATCAGGTTGTAGGTGGCGTATTCGTAGTAGTCGTTGCCGGTAGCCTGGAACACATGCTGCTGGATCAGCACGATCTGGATCAGGCTGACCGGAAACATGACGGTATGAAAACGGCGCTGCACCCACGGCAGGCGGTTGCCGAAGATGATGAACAGGATCAGCGCGCCGACCGGGGCATAAATGGCCTTGATCAGCAGGTAGTCGCGGGCGGCCATCAACGGCTTGAAGTTGAACCAGGCGATGGCGACAATCAGGCTGAACATCAGCAGCAACAGCCACTGGCCGGAACGGATATAAAACAGGCTGGACGCCACGCGCTTGTGCTGGAAGTCCTGTTCCATGAGCTTCGGGAAGACAAAGAAGATCGGCCGCCGCGACAGGATCAGGCGGATATAGGCCAGCGTGTGCTTGCGCTCGGCGATTTCTTCGGGGGTGGGCGCGGTCTGGCGCATGGGCACCACGGGTCATGTCAGCGTCGGAAAACGGTGTCCCTGTGAATTCCGGCTGCCGCCGGTTGCCTAGCGATCCTTGGCCGGCAGGTGATTCTTGACGATATCCATCAGGATAATGTCGTCGACATTGTACGTGGGCGTGGCCATCGGCTGCAGGCAGGCCATGCGATGGCGGCCCCGGCTCTTGGCTTCGTACAGCGCGCGGTCAGCCTCTTCCAGCAGGTTGCGCGCGCCGTTGCGCTCCGTCGGCACCATGCAGGCAATGCCGATGCTGATGGTGACATGGAAGGCCGCGTCCGAGCTGTGGTGCGGAATCGCCAGTGCATCGACGGCGGCCAGCAGCCGGTCGCCCACTTCCATGGCCCCCTGCATGTCAGTGCTGGGCAGCAGCACCACGAATTCCTCGCCGCCGTAACGGGCGACAATGTCGCCGGGCCGCAGCAGCGCCTGGTTCATGGCGCGCGCCACCTGTTTCAGGCATTCGTCGCCGGCGGCGTGGCCATAGGTATCGTTGTAACGCTTGAAGAAGTCCACGTCCATGAACAGGATTGCCAGCGGCTGTTCCTCGCGTCGGCCGCGTTCCCATTCCCGGTTCAGGAACTCATCAAAGGCGCGGCGGTTGGACAGGCCGCTGAGCGCATCCTTGCTGGCCATCGCCGACAGGTGGTCGTTCAGCTGCGCCAGCTCTTCCGACTTGATCGCCACCAGCACTTCCTGCAGGAAGCCCAGCCGCTCGCGGCGCTCCACGAAAAAAGCGATCACCGAGAGCACGATGCCGGTCAGCAGGTAGGCATGCCCGGCCTGCAGCCAGGAGGTTTTCCAGCCCAGCGCCATCGCCGTCAGCCCGGCCAGGGTTCCGGCGGCCAGCAGCACGCTGCCGCTGACCTGCCAGCGCAGGCGCATGCTGTAGCTGACCAGCACCATGGCGATGATGATGTTGTAGGACGAGTGGATGTTGAAGGTCCGGTCGGGATAGGCAAAGCTGCCGACCAGCAGCAGGTACAGCATCACCGCCGACACCGGCGCCACCACGTAATGATAAATGGCGTTATGCAGCATGGGCAGGTAGGCGCAGATATTTGAAACGGCGATCACCCCGGCGGTCAGCCAGCAGATGTTTTCCCACAGCGGATAGCGGCCCGACGCCAGCAGTTCCGGAAAGAACAGGTGCGAGAACCCCAGCAGCACCGCGAACAGCACCGCCCAGAATCCCGCCGAAACGCGGAAAATGGTGCTGAACTCGTTGACCCGCTTCAGCCGGAAACAGGCCTCCAGGCCGGGGCTGAAGCTGATCAGCAACGGATTGTCGCGCAGGGTGCCCTGCACGCTCAGCGGCAGTGCCGGGGTTTCCCGGATCAGCTTGCCAAGCGCCTGCTCCATGACGGCGGTAGGGGACTCTGGTTTCGACATGCCGTGCGACTCCTAGCGCGCCGAGAAGAAGAACTGGTGGCGGCCGCGCTCCTTGGCTTCGTAAAGTGCATCGTCGGCCCGCTTCAGGAACTCCTTGAGGCTGCAGCTGTTGTCCGGAATCAGTTGGCAAATGCCGATACTGAGCGTGACGAAGCTGGCGGCTTTCGAGCGGCTGTGCGGCAACGCCAGCGCGTCGACGTGCTTGAGGATGCGCAACGCCACATCAATGGCGCCGTCGCGGTCGGTATTGGGCAGCAGCACCACGAACTCCTCGCCGCCATAGCGGCCGGCCAGGTCGGCGGGACGGCGCAGCGCGCCCTTGATGGTCTGGGCGACCCGGCGCAGGCAGACATCGCCGATGTTGTGGCCGTAGGTGTCGTTGTACAGCTTGAAGAAGTCGATATCCATATAGAGCATGGCCAGCGGCTGGTTGTCGCGGCGTGCCCGGTCCCACTCGATCTGCAGCGTTTCGTCGAAGCCGCGGCGGTTGACCAGCCCGGTCAGCGGGTCTTCGCGCGCCATGCGGTCCAGCGCCCGGTTCAGGCGGTCCAGCTCCACGGTCTGGTGCGAAACCATCAGCTCTTGCAGGAATGCCAGCCGTTCCTGCCGCTCCATCAGGCCGACGATGACCAGGGTCGCCAGCGAACCCAGCCCGAAATAGTGCGACAGCTTCAGGACGTCGAAGCTCCAGTTCATCGCCACGGTCGCCAGCATGGTCACGCACAGTGAAATCAGCACGATCATCACGCAGACCGGAAACAACACGCGGATGCCAAAACAGACAATGGTGGTGATGATGATGACGTCGTAGGCCGCGTGCTGCGCAAAATTCTTGTCGTAGGGGCTGATGCTGGCCAGCAGGATGCAACTGAGGATCACCGTGCTGGTCGGTGCCGCCATCCACTGGAAATTCCGCACGAAGAACGGCTTTTCCGCAAACAGCATCACGCACATCAGGGTAATGGCGATCGGCAGGAAGCAGTACTTGAGCAGGAACAGGTCGTTGGCGAACAGGGCATTCGGGAACTGGCTGACCGCAAAATAGGCGATCAGGCCGAACATCAGCAGCAGCAACGATTTGCCGGCCATCAGGATGCGCAGGTATTCGTCCGCCCGCTTGGCGTAGAACATCGTTTCGATGTCATTTTCGAAATACAGGAAGAACGGCCGGTGTTTCAGCGTGTCCTGGATGTACTCCAGCTTCTTGGCATTGAAAAGCTGGGGCAGGGTCCCGCCCTGGGGTTCGGCCTTTATAGTCTCTGCACTGTCCACGTTTTTACCTTATGACCCTGGCTCGTGAGAGGGGTTGCGAGATCTTTTTTCTTATTCGGCCACAAGCCCGGCTTGTTGCGGCAATCCTATCCGACGAACGGCGTTCTTTTTGCGACTGGTTTTGGGTTTGCTTAAATATCATGCAGCATCAGGCCGGTCAATCCTTTTCAGCCCGGACTGAGGTACAATGCGCTGCTGAATTTTTGAGTAGTTCCCGCATGTCCGCAGTACGCCCCGCCTCTCAGGCCGCTTCTTCCCCGGTTCCCCTCTTCGGCCATGACAAATACTGGGCCGAATGTTTCGGCAGCGCGCCGTTCCTGCCCATGAGCCGGGCCGAGATGGACCAACTGGGCTGGGATGCCTGCGACATCATTATCGTCACCGGCGACGCCTATGTCGATCACCCCAGCTTCGGCATGGCCATTATCGGCCGCCTGCTGGAAGCACAGGGTTTCCGCGTCGGCATCATCGCGCAGCCGGACTGGAATTCCGCCGAGCCGTTCAAGGCGCTGGGCGAGCCGACGCTGTTCTTCGGCGTGGCGGCGGGCAACATGGACTCCATGATCAACCGTTATACGGCCGACCGCAAGATCCGTTCCGACGATGCCTATTCGCCGGGCGGCGAGGGCGGCCGCCGTCCCGACCGTTGTTCCATCGTCTATGCTCAGCGCACCCGCGAGGCCTACCCGCATGTCCCCATCGTCATGGGCGGCATCGAAGCCAGCCTGCGCCGCATCGCGCACTATGACTACTGGCAGGACAAGGTGCGCCGTTCCCTGCTGCTGGACGCCAAGGCCGACATCCTGGTCTACGGCAACGCCGAGCGCGCCATTGTCGAGGTGGCCCACCGGCTGGCCAAGGGCGAAAATATCCGCGACATCACCGACCTGCGCGGCACCGCCTTCCTGCGCCGCGACACGCCCGAGGGCTGGTTCGAGCTGGAATCGACCGATGTCGACCACCCCGGCCGGGTCGATCCGATCATCAATCCGTATGTGAACACGCAGGATACCGAATCCTGCGAGGTGGAAAAGCAAAAGGCGGACGCTTCGCCGGTCCGCATCGACGGCGACGTGCAGGTGGTGACGCTGCGCCCCGGCAACGCCCTGAAGCACCGCCTGCCTCCGCGTGACAAGACCGTGATCCGCCTGCCGTCCTACGAGCAGGTCAAGGGCGATCCGGTCTATTACGCCCACGCCAACCGCGTGCTGCACCTCGAAACCAATCCCGGCAACGCCCGCGCGCTGGTGCAGCGCCACGGTGACCAGGAAGTGTGGATCAACCCGCCGCCCATTCCGCTGACCACCGAGGAAATGGACTACGTCTTCGACCTGCCGTATGCGCGGGTGCCGCACCCGGCCTATGGCGACGCGCGCATCCCCGCCTACGAGATGATCCGCTTCTCGGTGAACATCATGCGCGGCTGCTTTGGCGGTTGTACCTTCTGTTCCATCACCGAGCACGAAGGCCGCATCATCCAGAACCGTTCCGAGGACTCGATCATCCGCGAGATCGAGCAGATGCGCAGCGTGCCCGGCTTTACCGGCATTGTCTCCGACCTGGGCGGCCCCACCGCCAACATGTACCGGCTGGCCTGCAAGTCACCCAAGATCGAGGCCGCCTGCCGCAAGCCGTCCTGCGTTTACCCGGACATCTGCGACAACCTCGGCACCGACCATTCGCATCTGGTGGAACTGTACCGCCGCGCCCGCAAGCTGCCCGGTGTGAAGAAAATCCTGATCGGTTCCGGCCTGCGCTACGACCTGGCGGTGCGTTCGCCCGAGTATGTGCGCGAGCTGGTGACGCACCATGTCGGCGGCTACCTGAAGATCGCGCCCGAGCACACCGAGGGCGGCCCGCTGTCGAAGATGATGAAGCCCGGCATCGGCGCCTATGACCGCTTCAAGCAGATGTTCGACCGTTTCTCCAAGGAAGCGGGCAAGGAACAGTACCTGATTCCGTACTTCATCGCGGCGCATCCCGGCACCACCGATTTCGACATGATGAACCTGGCGGTCTGGCTGAAGAAGAACGGTTTCCGCGCCGACCAGGTGCAAACCTTCTATCCCTCGCCGATGGCCACCGCCACCGCCATGTACCATTCCGGCAAGAACCCGCTGCGCAAGGTGACGCGCGACAGCGAAGGGGTGGACATCGTCAAGGGCGACCGCCGCCGCCGCCTGCACAAGGCCTTCCTGCGCTACCACGACCCCAACAACTGGCCGCTGCTGCGCGAGGCGCTGAAGGCGATGGGCCGCGCCGACCTGATCGGCAACGGCAAGCATCACCTGATTCCCACTTACCAGCCGGTAATGGACGGCACCTACCAGACGGCGCGCAAGAAGAATTCGTCGGTGGAGCAGGGCAAGTCGCAGAAGGTGACGGCGAAGAAGGGACGCATCCTGACCCAGCATACCGGCCTGCCGCCGCGTGAAACCGGCGCGGGCAAGACTACGCCAGTCGCGCCGAAACGGCCGGTGAAGAAGCGCACCAGTCGTTGATCCGGATAACAGGGCACGGAATTCGCGCCCTTTTTGTGCGTGTAATCGCCTGGTTAAAAACGTTGTGCTTTTGTGTTGTACAGCTTGCCGACCGGCCCGATCCCGTTATAGTCCGTCCATCTCCATGGGGAGTAGCTTCCCTGGCGCGACATCGTCAATACGTTGCCTTTCGGCAGCCGGTGTCGCCGCAGCCTGACTTCTCTCGCTGCAAGCAAGACCGTGGATGGCGTTTGCCATCGGTCCTGCTTGTCATTTCCGACCTTCCGGTGGCATTCCTTTTCAACTTGAACAGGGGATTACCATCATGGAAACCATTGCCACACCTTTATTATGGGGCGTCTTTGCGCTCAGCATCGTTGTCGCGCTCTGGGTGGACTTTGCCGGTCTGAAAAGCCGGGGCAAGGAAGGCGTTACCTTCCGCAGCGCCCTCAACTGGTCGCTGGTCTGGTTCACGCTGGCGCTGGCCTTCGGCGGCCTGCTATGGTGGGAGTTGTCCGGCACGCTGGGCCGTGAACTGGCCAACGAGCGCACGCTGGAATATTTCACCGGTTATCTGGTCGAAAAATCGCTGGCGGTCGATAACGTCTTCGTCTTCCTGCTGATCTTCGGTTACTTTGCGCTGCCGGTGCACTTGCAGCGCCGGGTGCTGCTGTACGGGGTGCTGGGCGCGATCATCCTCCGTGCCGTGATGATCTTCATTGGCGGCTGGCTGATCAGTGAGTTCCACTGGATTCTCTATGT
>DASUIM010000042.1:0-6727 GCA_036279775.1 Fluviicoccus sp.
CTCCGTTGATCTTTCCCCCGCCCCGCCGCACTATCCCTCCACCCTCAAACCCGAAAAAGGACTCCACCCATGGCCACCGTCACCCTGCAAGGCAACCCCTTTGAAACCGTCGGCACCCTGCCCGCCGTCGGCAGCGCCGCCCCGGACTTCAGCGTCACCGGCGGTGATCTGGGCGACCTCCGCAAGGCCGATTTCGCGGGCAAGCGCGTCATCCTCAACATCTTCCCCAGCATCGACACCGGTACCTGCGCCACCTCGGTGCGCAAGTTCAACCAGAGCGCCGGCGAACTGGACAATACCGTGGTGCTCTGCGTTTCCGCCGACCTGCCCTTCGCCCACAGCCGCTTCTGCGGCGCGGAAGGCCTGAGCAACGTCAAGACCGGCTCCAGCTTCCGCAGCAGTTTCGGTCAGGACTACGGCGTGGCGTTCAGCACCGGCCCGCTGCGCGGCCTGCTGTCGCGCTCCATCGTGGTGATTGACGCCGAAGGCAAGGTGATCCACACCGAACAGGTGGCCGAGACGGTGAACGAACCTGATTATGCGGCGGCGATTGCGGTGCTGAAGTAAGGCAGGACGCGGACGGCTAGATGCTGTTGCAGACGTGTCCGCCGTCCACCGTCAGCAGTGAACCGGTCATGAAGGCTCCCGCTTCCGACAGCAACAGCAGCAAGGGCCCGGCCAGGTCTTCCGGCTGGCCCAAGCGTCGCTGCGGAATGCGCTTCAGCATCTGCTTGCCCGGCTCGGTTTCCCAGAAATCGCGGTTCATGTCGGTGGCGATATAGCCTGGCGCCAGCGCATTGACGCGGATGCGGTGCCGCGCCAGTTCCAGCGCCAGCGACCTGGTGAAGTGGATCAGCCCGGCCTTGGCGGCGCAATACGGCGATACCGAGGGCGTCACCCGTTCGCCCAGGATCGAGGCGATGTTGACCACGCTGCCCGGCTGCCCGGCGGCGATCAGGCGCACAGTCAACTCCCGCGTGACCAGATACGCGCCCTTCAGGCTGGTGTCCACCACGCCGTCCCATTCGTCCTCTTCCAGATCCACGAACAGGCTGCGGCCGGACCACCCGGCGTTGTTCACCAGCAACTGCACCGGCCTCCCGCCCAAGGCCGTTTCCGCGTCGGCAAAGGCCTGCGCCACCGACACCTTGTCGGTCACGTCCATCGCCACCGCGTGCGCTTTCAGGCCTTGCGCACGCAGTGCGGCGACTTCGGCCTGCAGCGTCTCCAGCCGCCGCGCCGCCAGCACCACCTCGGCTCCGGCGCTGGCCAGCAGCTGCGCGAAATACAGACCCAGACCGCCGGACGCGCCGGTAATCAGGGCGGTGCGGCCGTCCAGGCGCAGGTTGGGCAATTCGGCGGGCATGGGGATCACCTTGAGAGGAGTAAAAGGGAATGCAGCGACGGTAATGTGAAAAATAGTTCGCATTCAATTCGTGTTGAAGGGGAAGCGGATCGGGGTGTGTCATGATCGAAATCCGTTTTACCCCGGACACTGCCATGCTGGTCGCCACCGCCTACCTGCGCCTGCTGCTGAAAACCCTGTCGCTGAACGAAGCGGATCAGGCCGTGTTGCTGTCCGGCAGCGGCATTGCCCCGGACGCGCTGTTCAGTCTGAACAGCCACCTGTCGCTGGACGGCCATCTCGACCTGCTGCGCAAGATCATGGAGCTGCGCCCGGAGCCCGGCTTCGCGCTGCGCGTGGGCCAGCAGTTGCACATCGCCACCCACGGCCCCATCGGCGTCGCCGCCTACACCAGTTCGACGCTGGGCGAGGCGCTGTCCACCATCGCCCGCTTCTACAGCATCCGAGGCCAGTTCATCGACATCGGCCTGCACAGCGACGGCGAATGCCTCAGCTTCACCCTGCGCCTGCGCAGCGCCTTCGATGATACCGGACTGTTCCTGATCGAAGCCTTTCTCGCCAGCGCCCAGACCGGCATCGAGTTCATTACCGGCGGGCCGCTGCGCGAGGGGCGGCTGGACATCGGCTATCCGGCCCCGGCGCATGCCGCGCTCTACCACGAACACTTCCACATGCCGGTGCGCTTCGGTTGCGCGGAAACGGCGCTGGTGCTGCCGATCCGCTTGCTGCAAACCCCCTCGCTGCACGCCGACCCGGTGGCAAAGCTGCAGGCCGAGCAGCAATGCGAGCAGCAGTTCCAGGACTTGCAGCAGGTGCCCAGCGCCATCAGCACCCGCATCGTCACGCTGCTGCGCGCCAACCCCGGCCGCCTGTGGACTTTGCCGGAAGTGGCGGAGGCGCTGAACCTGTCGGCGCGGACGCTGATGCGGCGGCTGAAGGAGGAAGGCCAGAGCTATCAGGCGCTGCACGACGCCGAACTGCACCGTCAGGCGCGCATCCATTTGCAGGACAAGCGCCATACCGGCGAATCGCTGGCGCTGGCGCTGGGCTACAGCGACCCTTCCGGCTTCCGCCGCGCCTTCCAGCGCTGGTTCGGCATGTCGGTGCGGGAATACCTGGACCGGCAACAGCGCTGACCAACCCTGCCCTTGACGATGGACAAGGGACTTTTCGTCACGATTGGCAGCAAAGTCTCCCCCCTTGGCAGGGATGTCCCTTCCGACCAAGCAGGCCGGGCCTGATCATGAAATGCCCAACCCGAGCCTGACGGAGCGGCACACATGACCGCCGACAACCCCGCGTTCCACGTGGAACATCAGAACGATAACCCCGAGTGGTTAAAGCAACTGCATGTCAAACCGCCGATCTCATGGCCGGTGGTGGGCATCCTGACCGTCGCCCTGCCAGTGGCGCTGTACCTGATCGTGGCGGTGACGCTGGAATGGATCAACCCGGTGCTGGCGGCGCTGCCCGGCGCGCTGGTCGGCTATTACCTGTTCACGCCCATCCACGAGGCGGTGCACCGTTCGGCATCGAACCGGGAGTGGGTGAACACGTTGATCGCGGCGCTGACCATCAACCTGCTGTTGCCCTATGTGTCGCCGAAGCTGCTGCGCTGGGGCCACATGCAGCACCACCGCTTCACCAATGAAGTGGGCAAAGACCCGGACCGCCTGCTGACCAACCACTGGTATGGCCCGCTGGTATTGTGGCCCTTCTTCGAGCTGTTCTACCTGCCGCAATACCTGAAGCAGCGGCACACCCGGCCGAGGGCGGAAGTGCGGCAGGTGCTGTGGCAGCTGCCCGCCGGGCTGGCGGCGCTGGGGTTGCTGTTCGTCTTCTGCGGCTGGAAGCTGCTGCTGTTCTGGTTCCTGGCCTCGCGGCTGGGGCTGTGGTTGATCGTCTTCGTCTTCGTCTACCTGCCGCACCATCCGCACGATGTGTTGCAGAAGGACGACATCTACGGCGCGTCGTCGATGCGCGAAGGACATGAATGGCTGCTGACGATCCTGATGGCCGGCCAGAACCGGCATCTGGTGCACCACCTCTACCCGACGGTGCCGTTCTACCGCATGAAGCAGGCCTGGGAAGCGCGGCAGGCGTTCCATGAGGCGAACCGGCCGGTGAAGGTGCGGGGTTTCGGGCTGACGCCGCAGCGTTCGTCCGGCACGGAGGCGAACTGAACATGCGCGCCGTCCGTCAGATCCTGCTGGCGCTGGTCGTGGCCACGGCGGGCAATGTTCGCGCCGAGGATGAACCGGATTGGCGGGAATTCCAGAATTCATCGCAGGATCTGGGCTGGGTGCTGATCCGGGCGGACAAGCTGCGTCATATCAACATCTTCAGCAAGATCGAGGAGGGACGGCGGCTGCGCTCGATGAAGGCCGAGGCGGAACTGGATGCCACGGTGGAGCGGGTGACGCGCACGCTGACGGATTTTCCGGGCTTTGGCGGCTGGTTGTGGAACCTGAAGTACGTGAAAGTGGTGCGACAACTCTCTCCCGGGGAATGGCTGCTGCATCTGGTTTTCCGCACGCCGGGCGGGCTGCCGGACCGCGATGTGGTGCTGCGTTACGAAATCCAGACTACCAACCCGCACCTGACGCTGATCCAGGCACGGGATGTACCGGATTTTCCGGTGACCGACCCGGCTGTGGTGCGCATTCCCGACATGAGCCTGACCCTGCGTGTCGAAGAGATGGAAAACGGCCGCAGCCGTTTCAGCAGCCAGTTACAGGTGGACCCCGGCGGACGGGTACCGGTGTGGGCGGCCAACTTCGTGCAGCGGCGCGCGCCCTATGCCACCATGCTGGGGTTGATCCGCACCCTGAATCCCTGACCCCTCCCCCAACCCCTCCCTTCCCCCCTCCTTGCGAAACTTGACACGCCGCGTGTCTCCGCCTAAAGATATGAGCATTGATCATATCTTTAGAGACAGGATGCTCACGCCGCATGCCCCGTTCCTCCGACACCCCCGAAAGCCGCCGCTGCTACCTGGCCGTTGATCTGGGCACCTCCGGCTGCAAGACCGCCGTGGTGACGCTGGACGGCCGGGTGCTGGGCTTTGCCTTCCGCGCGGTGGACACGCAGATGCTGGACGACGGCGGCGCGGAACAGGTTCCCGCCGACTGGTGGCGGGCCTTCTGCGACAGCGCCGCCGAGGTGCTGCATCGCACCGGCATCGACCGCCGAAGTATCGCCGCCATCGCCTGCTCCAGCCAGGGTGAGGGCACCATTCCGGTCGATGCGGACGGCGAACCGCTGTGCAACGCGTTGCTGTGGATGGACATGCGCGGCGGCGAGGCGGTGCGCAAGCTGGTCGGCGGCAGGCTGCCGCGCGTGGCCGGCTATGACCCGGTCAAGCTGTGGCGCTGGATCCGCCTGACCGGCGGCGCGCCGGCGCTGTCGGGCAAGGATCCGGTAGGCCATATTGCCTGGCTGCGCGAGACCCGGCCGGACATTTACGCCCGCACCCATAAATTCCTCAATGTGCCCGATTACCTCAACTTCCGTCTCAGCGGCCGCATGGCCGCGCCGCACGATTCGGCGCTGACCGGCTGGGCCACCGACAACCGCGATCCCGACCGCATCGACTACCATCCCGCCCTGCTGCGCCAGACCGGCCTGGAGCGCGCGCGGCTGCCCGAAATTGTCCGTCCCACCGACGTGATCGGCGAACTACTGCCGGGCGTGGCCGCACAACTGGGCCTGCCGCCGGGCGTGCCGGTGGTGGCGGGGTCGGTGGACAACTCCGCTGCCGCACTGGGCTCGGGGGCGGTGGCCGACAAGGCGCTGCATTTCTATGCCGGAACCTCGTCCTGGCTGGGCGCGCATGTGCCGTTCAAGAAGACCGATGTCCTGCGCCACATTGCCTCGGTGCCGGGGGCGCTGCCCGGCCGTTACCTGATGATGGCGATGCAGTCGGCGGCGGGCTCGAACCTCAGCTTCCTGCGCGACCGGCTGCTGTTCATCAAGGACGGCATCCTGCGCGAGGACACCCAGCCCGCCGCCTACCGCGCGCTGGACGAGGTGGCCGCCGCCGTGCCCGCCGGGGCGCGCGGCCTGCTCTACCTGCCGTGGCTGGTGGGCGAACGCAGCCCGGTGGACGACCCGCACCTGCGCGGCACGCTGCTGCACCTGTCGCTGGCGCACCAGCGCGCGGACATGGTGCGCGCCTTCCTGGAAGGCGTGGCCTACAACACGCGCTGGATGCTGGAGCCGGTCAGCCGTTTCCTGGGTGAAACCCCGCAGCGCCTGACCATTGTCGGCGGCGGCGGCCAGTCCGATGTCTGGTGCCGCATCTTCGCCGATGTGCTGGGACTGGAAGTGATCCAGCCGGAACAGCCGATCCAGGCCAACGCCCGCGGGGCCGCCTTCATCGCGGCGATGGGCATCGGCGACATTACCGCCGCCGACATTCCCGGCCTGGTGCCCATCCGCCGCACCTTCGAGCCGCACAGCCAGACCCGCGAGGTCTACGCCCGCGGCTACAGCGGTTTCAAGGCCGCCTACCGGGCGCTGTCGCCCTTCTACCGCCGTCATGCCTGGGGAGCCGCCACATGAATGCCTGGAACACCGCCCGCCACACCCTGCTCGACGCCGCCCTCGCGCTGGCCGATCTCGGCTTTCTCGCCGGGGTCGGCGGCAATCTGGCGCTGCGCATCGACCGCGACACCTTCGCCGTCACACCGTCCGCCACCGATTACTACGCCATGACCGCCGACGACATCGCCGTGCTGCGGCTGGACACACTGAAGCAGCTGGCCGGGGAGCGCGCACCCTCGGTGGAAAGCGGCCTGCACGCCCGGATCCTGCGCCGCCGACCCGACTGCCGCGCCAGCGTCCACACCCACCAGCCGGTAGCCAGCGCCTACAGCCTGCTGCACCGGCCGCTGCCGGTGCCCGCGTGCTGGCAGCCTCGGCTGGGCCAGACCGTGCCGGTGTGCGGCTATGCCCCGTCCGGCACCGGCTGGCTGGCGCTGCGCGCCGCCGCGCAGTGCGGCGGCAAGACCCGCGCGCTGCTGATGGCCAACCACGGCGTGCTCGGCCTGGGCCGCGATCTGGCCGACGCCGGCGATGTGGTCGTGGCGCTGGAACAGGCCGCCACTGCCTGGTTCGACCAGACCCTGGCCGCCGCGCGCACGCCGCACCGGCACGCCGTCCTGAACGCCCTGCATGCCTTTTCCCCCTTCCCGGAGTCCACGACATGACCACCCCCGCCCCCGGCCTGCATTCCACCCCCTCCGGCATTTCCCGCTGGCCCGATGTCGAGGCGGTCAACGCCCGCCTCAAGGCGCTGGTCAGCCAGCCGATCCGGCCGATCCGGCCCGCGCACATGGAGACGGTGCTGCGCTATTTCGA
>DASUIM010000043.1:0-27776 GCA_036279775.1 Fluviicoccus sp.
ACCCAGTACACCTATCTGGGGGCGCTGACGTCCAAGAATCAGGCATTGACCAAGATCGACCTGACCAACAGCAGCTTCAATACCGCGGCCAAGCCGAAGACCGGCGCGACCACGGACATTGAGTACCAGAACCTGATGTACTGGTACATGGGCTATGTGGTGCCCAACCTGACGGATTCGATGTCGCCTACCGCAACATCGCTGACGCGTAACCGCATGGGCGCGGGCTTGCACTCCAAGCCGGTGCTGGTGAACTACGGTTATACCGGCACCGGCTCCGCCGCCGCCAATCCGGACAATCAGTACAACTACCTGTTCTTCAGCACGCTGGAAGGCACGCTGCATGCCATTGAAGCGAAGACCGGCAAGGAAAAGTTCTCCTTCATCCCCGGTGAAAAGCTGAACTCGCTGCGCACCCTGTATGACAACGACACCGCCGCGCTGCCGCAGATGGGGATGGATTTGTCGTGGACGGTGTATCGGAAGGACGCCAACTTTGACAACCAGATTGGCAGCGGTGACAAGGTCTACATCTACGGCGGCATGCGCATGGGCGGCAAGAACTACTACGCCCTGGATGTCACCGACCTGAATGCGCCGAAGCTGCTGTTCGCCATCAACGGCGGGTCAACCACCAACAGCAACCGTTTCCTGCGCATGGGTCAAACCTGGTCGCAACCGGCGCTGGGCAATATCAAGATCGGTTCCACGGTCAAGACGGTGCTGGTCTTCGGCGGCGGTTATGACCCCCGTCACGAGACCACGGGCAAGATCTACACGGACAACGATCTGGGCAACCAGTTGTACATTGTCGATGCCGTCGATGGCACCCTGTACTGGAGCGCCAGCGGCACCAGCGCCGACAACCCCTACAAGTCCGTGCCGGAAATGAAGTACAGCGTTCCGACCGCGCCCAAGCTGGTGGATTTCAATGGTGACGGCCTGACCGATACCATCTACTTCGGTGACTTGGGCGGACAGCTCTTCCGGGTGGATTTGAACAACGGCCAGGCGGCGGCGGATATCGCCAAGCGGGTGCGTTTGATCGCCAAGTTCGGACAAACCGTGACCGCCGACACCGCCAACCAGCGTCGGTTCTACGAGCCGGCCACGGCCGCACTGTTTGAGGACGTGGACAACATCAACAATGGCCGCCTGTTTGCCGCTGTCGCCTTTGGCTCCGGCTATCGCAGCCACCCGCTGGATACGAGCACCACGGATCATTTCTACTCGATCCTGGATTTCGACGTCACCCGGGCGGACCTGCTGACCATTGATGAGAATGCCAGCAGCCTGCGTGCTCCGTTGACGCTCAGCGACTTGTCCAAGCTCAGCCTGACCAGCACTGCCGGTGCGGACAAGACCAAGCAGGGCTTCTACATCCAGTTGCCGGACGGCGGGGAAAAGAGCATGGCCTCAGGTCTGATCATCAATAATGAGTTGATCTTCACCACCTACGTGCCCACCATGGTTGCCGGCGACAGCTGCAGCCCCGTGATCGGCCGCACCAAGCTGTATCGCCAGTGCATGCCTTACGGCGGAATTGGCGACACCTGCAGTTGGGAAGGTGATCGTGTGCAGGACAATGTGATGATGGGTATCGGCGGTGAGCCTCAGTACCTGTTCCAGAGCACCACGTCCGCCAGCGGGACCACCACGATCGAAGGGGGGCTGGTGGTTGGTTCCTCGGTGATCGGTGATGGCGAATACGAGCGCAAGGTGAAACGCCTGCATCGGTTCCGCGAGAAGAGAAACTAGTGTACCGGAGGCGGGGCGGCTACTAGCCGCCCCTTTTTCCTTCTGATTCAGGAGCAGGACATGAAAAAGAACAAAGGGTTCACCATCATTGAAATCATGATCGTGGTGGTGATCATTGCCATTCTGGCCAGTATCGCCATCCCGCAATACCGTAATTATGTCACCCGCGGCAATCGCGGCGGCATGCAGTCGGAATTGATGCAGATTGCCACGCTGATGGAGCGCTACAAGACACAAAATCTGTCGTACAAGAACGCGAATCTCACCACGCTTTACGGCACCACCCGCTATCCGCGGAACACCTCCCAGCCGGCCAGGTACAACCTGACATTGACGGTGGATGCGAACGGCATCACCTGGTTTGTCCGCGCGGTTCCCACGGGGACGCAGGCCAGTGACGGCGTGCTGGAGTTATGGAATGACGGTCGGCGCTGCTGGAACAAGGGCAGCACTTCGGATTGCGACGAAAACAACCCGGCGCAAGGCTGGTCCACCTCGCGTTGAGTTCCCCCGGGTCTTCAGGGCGGGCAGGTTATTTGCCCCCCTGAGGCCGTCTCATGAATACCGTCGCCATTGTAATCCTGTGATTTCCGGGCCCGGCCCGAACGACTGACCACCACCTGCCGCCGGAACTTCTGTTCCATCTCCTCGGTGCAATACGTAAACGTGCCATTCCCCGCGTAAGAAGTCCCAAAGCTTTCGTATGTCAGCACCTTGCCTTGAAACCCCCGCCACGCCAGCTTTGACGGCGCAATATCCAGCGAGGCATAGCCCAGGATATCCTCCTGGTCGTCGCGGTTGCCGTTGCGGTCGATGTCCACAAACCGCAATACGCCGTGCGCCCATTGGTGATCGCAATGGCGGGCATCCGAGCTGCCGCAGAGGGTAATGGTGCGATGACTGCCCAACGCCTGGCTGCGGCTTTCATTGCACAGTTGCAGCAGCTCGGCGGTAATCCGGGCCGCCTCAAGAGATTTCATCAGGTTCCTGAATGCGGGAACCGCATAGACAATCAGGCAGGTAGAGATGACAATAACAAGCGAGAGTTCCAGCACAGTCCATCCATGACTTTTCATTTTATTCCAATACATTCAACGCCATCCTGGCGAGCGCCGTATTGTAGGGTTCTGCATACCGGAGTCAAGACGTGAAGACAGTAATCTGCGGCGGCGGCGTGATTGGCTTGCTGACCGCCCGCGAGCTGGCGCTGGCGGGGCAGGAGGTCGTGGTTATTGACCGCTCCGAACCGGGGCAGGAGTCTTCGTGGGCGGGCGGCGGCATTGTTTCCCCGTTGTATCCCTGGCGCTATCCGCCGGCCGTCAGCGCGCTGGCGGCCCATGCCCAGAGACTGTATCCGGCTTTGGCGGAAGCCTTGTGTCAGGAGTCCGGCATTGACCCGGAGTATGTGGCGAGCGGCATGCTGATGCTGGATGCCGATGATGAGCGCGACGCCAGGGCATGGGCGGCGGAACAAGGGCGAGAGATGGAAATTCTGGCCGGTGACGAGCTGGCCCGCCATTTCCCGGAACTGGCGGGCTTTGGCCAGGGTATCTGGCTGCCGGGCGTCGCCAATATCCGGAATCCACGATTGATGCAGGCCTTGCAGGTGTCATTGCAGCGGCAGGGCGTGCAAATACTTCCCGGCCGTGAGGCTTGTGGCTGGTTACGGCGGGAGGGGCGTATTGCCGCGGTTGAAACCCGGCAGGGCGGATACGTCGAAGGGGAGCGGTTTGTCATCACGGCCGGGGCGTGGACGGCCGGGTTAACGGCGGGGCTGGGGATTCACGTGCCGGTCCGGCCGGTCCGGGGGCAAATGCTGCTTTTCCGGGCAGCGGTTTCAGCGCTGACCAAAATCGTCCTTCATCAGGGACATTATGTTATCCCCCGCCGTGACGGACACATTCTCTGCGGCTCGACCATGGAGGAAACGGGATTTGACAAGTCGACAACGCCTGAAGCGGCGGACAAGTTGCAACGTGTCGCCGAACGGCTGGTGCCCGCGCTGAAGGGCAGCCGTCCCGTGGCCCACTGGGCCGGACTCCGGCCGGGTTCGCCCAACGGCATACCATTCATCGGAGCCTTGCCCGGCGAGGACAATGTCTGGGTCAATGCCGGGCATTTCCGGAACGGATTGGTTCTGGCACCGGCCTCGGCGCGATTGTTGGCTGATCAGTTGCTGGGGCGGCCGGCCTTGGTGCCGGCCGGCCCTTACCGGCTCTGATCAGGATTCAGGATCATCGGTGCTGTCGTCGTCCAGCCCCAGCTTCTTCAGCCGGTATCGCAGCGAGCGGAACGACATCCCCAACTTGCGGGCGGCGGCAGTGCGGTTCCAGCGGGTTTCATCCAGGGCTTTCAGGATCAGGTTCTTTTCAACCGTCATCAGATAGTCTTCCAGTGAGTCACCGGCGGCGGCGGGCGACAACACCGGGATGGAGGGAATCGTCATGGACGTATCCGGGGAGGGCTCATCACGGGCCACCTCCTGCAACTGCAGGTGCCCCGGCAGGATCTGGTCGCCTTCGCACAACGTCAATGCCCGTTCCAGGGTATTCTGCAATTCACGCACATTCCCCGGAAACCGGTAACTGGTCAGGATCTCCTTGGCGGCCGGGCTGATGGTGGGGGTATGGACGCCCCAGTCGCTGCTCAGGCGCTTGAGGAAGGTTTCCGCCAGATAGATGATGTCCGGGCCGCGTTCTCGAAGCGCCGGGATGCGCACTTGAATGACGTTGATGCGGTAGAAGAGGTCCTGCCGGAAACGACCGGCCGCCACTTCGGCGGCCAGATCCTTGTGCGTGGCGCTGAGGATGCGGACATTAACGGGGATTTCCTTGGCATGGCCGACCGGCCTGACAGTTTTTTCCTGAATGGCGCGCAGCAATTTGACCTGCATGGCCAGCGGCAGATCGGCCACTTCATCCAGGAACAGGGTGCCATTATGGGCCGCCTGGAACAGGCCCTGCTTGTCTTCGGTGGCGCCGGTGAAGCTTCCCTTCTTGTGGCCGAAAAATTCGCTTTCCATCAGTTCGCTGGGGATGGCGCCGCAATTCACCGGCACAAAGGGACTGTCGTGGCGCGGACCCCAGTCGTGGATCAGTCTGGCGACCACCTCCTTGCCGGTGCCGGACTCTCCACTGATATAGACCGGCGCCTGGCTGCGGGCAAGCTTCCGGATGGTTTCCTTGAGATCCAGGATGGGCGTCGATTGGCCCAGCAGCCGGGGATCATCTTCGACCGGCGATGTGATTGTGACCGAGGCGGACAGTTGCAGGGCATTTTGCACCAGCTCCCGCAGACGGCCCAATTCCACCGGCTTCGAGACAAAGTCAAAGGCTCCGGCTTTCAGGGCGATCACGGCGGTTTCCAGGCTGCCGTAGGCGGTAATCACCGCGACCGGGATGTGCGGATGATGCTTCTGGAGATGCTGGATAATCTCGATGCCGCTGCCGTCGGGCAGATTCATGTCGGTCAGGCACAGGGTAATCTTGTGATGGGCGAGTTGTTCCAGGGCGCTGCCGACGCAGTCAGCCAGACAGCAATCAATGTCCATGCGCTGGAGGGTGATTTCCAGCAACTCGCGAATGTCGGGTTCATCATCAACAATCAGGGCCAGTGGTTTCATTCTTAGATAAGCCTGTTGGGATGAGAAAAGGATATGCGGAAACACCCGCCGTTATCCAGCGGGATGTAATCAAGATGAGCCTGATTGGCTTCACAAAGTTCACGTGAAATGTAGAGTCCCAAGCCGGTGCCGCTTTTCTCGGTGGTATAGAACGGCTCGAACAGGTGTTTCTGGTGCTGGGGCGGTACGCCGACGCCGCCATCCTGAATATCCATGTACGGTAACTGGCTGATCAGGTCTTCACTGCAAATGATCTTGACGGTATGGCTGTTATTGAGTTTGCCATGATGGATGGCGTTGGATACCAGGTTGGTCGTGACCTGATACAGCTGTTGCGGATCAAAGCGTACCATTTGTCCGTTATCACAGGTTTTCTGGATGTCGATATCGGCGTGGATGTGCCGCATGTCTTCAATAAAGACATTCAGCCAGTCATTGAGATTGATCAGTTCCGGCAGGGAGCGGTCACGGCGCGACAGTTGCAGGATGCTTTCGATGATGCCGTTTACCCGGACGCAATGTTGCTGGATGATCGTCAGCAATCGCCTGTCGGGACCCGCAATATCCGGGGATTCGGCCAGCAACTGGGAGGCATGGCTGATGGCGCCCAGGGGGTTCCGGACCTCATGCGCAATGCTGGCGGTCAGCCGGCCGAGGGAAGCCAGTTTCAGTTGTTGCGCTTTCTGGATCATCAGCGCGGTATTTTCCATGAAAATCAGCGTCAGGCTGTTCGGGGTCCGGTGACCGAGGCTCATGAACGAGACGCTCAATTCCGGATAGCCGGGTTGATTCTTGAACACCAGCGGTCGCGACATCTGGTGTTGATGCCAGGCAACGAGCCCGGTATCCAGCAGAACGGAAATCACCTTGAGATTGACGCCGACAAACACGGTTTCAACGCCCAGCAGTTGCCGTGCGGCGTTGTTCATCAGGATCAACCGGCGCTCGCTGTTCACCACCATGATGCCGGTATGCATGCGCTCGACAATCTGTTCGTTGAGCTTCTGCAGATTGGCGATTTCCTCGGAGCGTAATTGCGCCAGCGCCTCCATTTGTCGGAACCGCTGGCTGATCAGTTGGCTGAATACGGCAACGGTAAAAAAACTGAGGCCCAGCAACGAGGACTGCGCCCAGGTCTGGAGGGTCATGCCCTCGGCGCTGTCCAGCACTGAGTAGAACTGCTCGTAAAGCACGGCGAACGTGGCCACGGCCGCGATCAGGGTGCCTTGCTTGCCGGGCAGCAGAATGTTGCCGGCGGCGACAATCACCAGATAGAGCATGCTGAGCTGGGCCGTGGGACCGCCACTGGCGTGCATGATCAATGTGATGGCAAGAATATCAATCAATGTCAGCAGGAAGCCCTGAAACCGGGGCTCGGTGCGCAGTTTGCCGGTCAGTATCAGGCTGATGGTGCAAAAACCGAGGTAGCTCAGGCTGGTGACAAGGTACAGGTGGGGGTTGCTGCTGCCCATCAGGGGCGTATTTGGCGTAATGATGAAGAGTATGACCAGCAGCGCGGACAACACCAAACGGTAGTAAACGTAGACGCGAAGCAGTTTCCAGTCGTTATCGCCTTCGGCAAATTCCAGATGGCTGCTCATGGTTTACGCCTGGACCAGGCGTCCCGATGCGCCTCACAACAAAAATGGAAGCCTTGGGAGCGGCAGCTTTCTGCTTCCGGGATGTTCAAGCCGCAATGCCGGCATTGGCGCATCGGCGTGGCGCCGGGCGAGGGAGCGGCGGGCTCCGCCGGGCGGCCCAGGCTGCGCCGGATGAACGAAATCACCAGCCAGACGAGGGTTGCCAGCACAATCAGACGTAGCAGCGCGCCCATCATGGCCTCTCTTCGGTCTTTTTCGGGGGGTCGCGCTAGTCTATCCTATGCGCTTTCTGCTGCAAGCCGGTAAATGGATATGTCTTTGTCGATCGCAATCGCCCAGCATAACTTCTGGGTCGGGGATATTGAAGGTAATGCCCGCAAGGCCGCCGGGCTGGCTGAAGAGGCCCGGCAGCAGGGCGCGGACATCATCCTCTTTCCCGAGCTGGCCCTGACGGGCTATCCGCCGGAGGATTTGCTGCTGCGCCCCAGCCTGGAACGCCGGGTAGCCGCTGCGTTGGGCTTGTTGATCCGGGTAACCGGCATCCTGATCGTGGTGGGCTATCCCAAACGGCTGGGAGGCGGACTGTTCAATATGGCCGGTGCCTGGCGTGATGGTATTTGCCTGGCGGAGTATGCCAAGCAGCAGCTTCCCAATTATCAGGTTTTTGATGAAAAGCGCTATTTTGAAGCCGGTACCGGCAACGGCGTCTTCGACTACGGCGGCATCCGCATCGGGTTGACGGTTTGTGAAGATGTGTGGCACCCCGCGCCAATGGCCGGATTGCGGGAGGCGGGTGCGCAATTGGTGCTGAATCTGAATGCATCACCGTTCCATATCAACAAGCAGGCCGAGCGTCTGCAAACCCTGACCGACCGCTGTCTGGAGTCCGGGTTGCCGGTTGTTTACGCCAATATGGTTGGCGGTCAGGACGAGCTGGTGTTCGATGGCGGCTCCTTTGCCATGAATGGTGACGGCTCGGTCATGGCGGAGTTGCCCCTGTATAAGGAGCTCACCCGATTGGTGAACTTTGACGCCGCATCCGGCCGCTTCACGCCCGGCGCCCGGGCCGAGCCGCTGTCCGTTGAGGCGGCGGTGTATCAGGCACTGGTGGTCGGGGTTCGGGATTACGTGGGCAAAAGCGGCTTTCGCGGTGTGTTGCTGGGGCTGTCGGGCGGCATTGACTCGGCGCTGGTGCTGGCGGTTGCGGCCGATGCGCTGGGCCCGGAGCGGGTGCAAGCCGTGATGATGCCCTATCACTACACCGCCGAGATGAGCCTGGAGGACGCCGAGCGTGAGGCGGCCACGCTCGGCGTCGGTTATTCCGTTCTGGCCATTGCCCCGGCGGTTGAGGCGGTTCAGGACATCCTGGCGCCGGTTTTTGCCGGTCTGCCCCGGGACAAGACCGAGGAAAACCTGCAGGCGCGCGCGCGCGGCATTCTGCTGATGGCCATATCCAACAAGAAGGGCTGGCTGGTGCTGACAACCGGCAACAAATCGGAAATGGCCGTGGGCTATGCGACGCTCTACGGGGATATGGCCGGCGGCTTTGATGTGCTGAAGGATGTGCCGAAAACGCTGGTTTTCCGTCTGGCGGAATACCGGAACGCCAGCGAGGGCCGCGAGGTGATACCCCGGCGCGTGATTGACCGTCCGCCCTCCGCTGAGCTGGCCCCGGATCAGAAAGATGAAGACAGCCTGCCGCCATACCCGGTGCTGGACGCCATCCTAGAACGCTACATCGAGCGGGACTGGAGTGCGGAGGCGATTGTGGCGGAAGGGTTCGAGGCTGAAACCGTTTATCGCGTGCTGCGCATGGTGGATTTCAACGAGTACAAGCGGCGACAGGCCGCCATAGGTCCGCGCATCACATGCCGCGGCTTTGGCCGGGACCGCCGCTATCCGCTGGTCAATGGCTGGAAGCCGGGCGTCTAGCCACCCGGTGAGGCCTCAGTCGCGGGAGAACCAGCCCAGAATGCTGCGTTTCGGGCTGTCTGCCTTGGGAACGCGAATGACAACGGTGCCGGAAAGCTGGTCGTGCCAGGCCAGGCCGCGGCCTCTCATGACCGCCCAGACATAGTTGCCCAGAAAGCCAAGCATCAGGCTGAGCGCAAACGCACCCGGATGGTTGTAAACCAGACGGGAGGCCAACCCGCAAACGGCGGGCAGGATGATGGCGGCGGCACAGCGTCCGAACGAGTCCCCCCAGTCCAGCAAGCTGCCGTCGGGGCGGATGACCCGGATGCGCCAGGTCTGCATGCCCAGCGTCTGACCGGCCTTGCGCCAGAAATAACCGTAAAAGACCCAGGTGGTCAGCACCATTGCCGGGAAAAGCACGAATTGCCTGACCGCTTCAGGGAGCACGGTTGCCTGATGGGCATTGGCGGCTTCGGTGGGGGTCGCAACGCCGATGAGCAGGCCGATGACAATGGCGTTCAGCGCGACGATCAGCAAGGCGTCGTAGATGACGGAGGCCAGACGGGGACCGATACCCGCAAGCTCAACGCGAGGTTGTGCGGCTTCAGGGGGCGTGCCGGTTTTATTGGGGGATTTGCGCTTGCGGGATGCTTTTGACATGACGGGGTTCCATGGTGCCGAAAACAGGAATCGAACCTGCGACCTACTGATTACGAATCAGTTGCTCTACCGACTGAGCTATTTCGGCATGACCGGAATGAGGGTGTGATTTTAGCGGTCGATGTACAAAAAACAAGTGTGTCGGGCAGGGTATTTTGCTATATTTCGCGGCCTTGTTGTGTCTGGCTCTGGCGAAGTGACTGTCAGGGTAGACCAAAAGAATGGTCGTGCATCGTTCCTGCTAGAAACCCGACGGTTGACGCAGGGGGGCGAGGCCCCACTCACCACTCTTTTTTTGAGGTTCATCATGAAGGCTGACATCCATCCGCGTTACGAAGAAATGACCGCTACCTGCTCCTGCGGTAACGTCATCAGCACCCGCTCCACCCTGGGCAAGAACATTCACCTTGACGTGTGCGGCAAGTGCCACCCGTTCTACACCGGTCAGCAGAAGGTTGTGGATACCGGCGGCCGCATTGACAAGTTCAAGCAGCGCTTCGGCGTTCGCGGCGCTGTCAAGAAGTAAGCAGGACGATCACCCGGAATCGGGTGTCGACTGTCCGAAAGCCCCGCCATTGGCGGGGCTTTCGCGTTTCAGCGGTTCAGAAAAGATCCTCGGGAGCGGCTTGGGGTGTCGCTGCGGGATCCCCGCCCTCGGCAGCGGGGGTGTCGCCGGCGACATCGCCTTCACCGGCAGCGGTTGTGTTGTTCGAGGCGGCGGGCCCTTGGGCGACCGGCATGCCTGCCGGGGCCGCCAGCCATTTGTCCTCAATACCGGACAGCGCCTGCTTCATGAAGCCGGTCCAGATCGGCAGGGCCGCGTACCCTCCGTATTCCAGCCTTCCCAAAGGTGCCGGGTTGTCGAAGCCCACCCAGGCAACCGCCACCATGCGCGGGTTGAACCCCGCAAACCAGGCATCCTTGGCATCGTTGGTCGTCCCGGTCTTGCCGGCAATGTCGCTGCGGCCAAGACTGAGTGCGCCGCGGCCGGTGCCATGCAGAATGACATCGCGCAGGATGTTGGCCATTTGGTACGCGGATTTTTCCCCCATGACACGCTTGGCTGGCGGGAAAAACGGTTCCGGGGCGACTGCCGCCGGGGTGGCGGCAGCGGGCGCGGGCTCGGTGGTGGTGATCTGCGAGCCCTCGCCGGTAATTTCGATCGGTTGATCCGAAGGAGCGGCGGGGAGGGGAGGGGGATTGCAGTCACGGCAAACCCGAACGGGATTGGCGGTAAACAGGACCTTGCCGCCGGCATCTTCAATGCGTTCGATGAAATAGGGGTTGATCCGGTAGCCGCCATTGGCAATGACGGAGTACGCGGTGGCCATCTGGACCGGAAGGACTTGCGCGGTCCCCAGCGCCAGCGTCAGATTCTTCGGCAGTTGTTCGTCAATAAAGCCGAACCGGTCGAGATAGAGACGGGCGCGGTCAACGCCAACGGCCTGCAGCAGTCTGACCGAGACCAGGTTCCGGGAAAGATAGAGCGCCCGGCGCAGGGTGATCGGACCCATGAATTCGCCATCAGAGTTGCTGGGCGACCAGTTGCCGATGGTTAGCGGTGCATCGTTGATCATGCTGTTGGGTGTGTATCCCCGCTCCAGCGCCAACGTATAAATAAAGGGTTTCAGGGTGGATCCGGCCTGGCGCCATCCTTGCAGGCTTCGGTTGAACTGGCTTTGGCCGTAATCGAAACCACCTGCCAGCGCCTTGATTGCGCCGTTTTCGGGATCCAGGGCGATCAACTGGCCCTGGACGGCGGGAATCTGTGACAACACCCAGCGATCGCCGGATTTCCGGACCCGGATAATGTCATCCACCGCCACGATCTGGCCGGCTTTGGACGGGTAATTGCCGGTACTGTTGACGCTTTTGTACGGGCGGGCCCAGGAAAGACCGTTCCAGTCAATCTGGATGACGCTGTTGTCCTTGAGTTGGGCGGTAATGCTGCGCTTGCCGACGGCGGTAACTCTGGCAGGCAGCAGTCCGCCCGCTTCACTGAAGCCGGCCAGCGTTTCGGCCTTGGCCTCCGGGCCCCGCCAGCCGTGACGATGATCGTAGGCCAGCAGGCCGTCTACGACAGACCTGACGGCTGCATTCTGCATGTCGGACTGTACGGTGGTGAAGATGCGGTATCCGGCGCCCTGAATGTTTTCCCCGAAGCGGGCAACCAGGGCGGCACGCACCATTTCGGCAATCCACGGACCATAGACTTCAGTCTGGGCGGGACGAAAATTCAGCCCGGTCGGCGCCTGGACGGCCGCCTGATATTGAGCCTCGTTGATATAGTTCAGTTGCAGCATGCGCCCAAGAATCCAGTCGCGGCGTTGCAGGGCTCGCTTCGGATTCACCACCGGATTGTATTTTGACGGGGCTTTCGGAAGACCGGCGATCATCGCCATTTCAGCGAGAGACAGTTGATTAACATTTTTACCGTAGTAAACTTCAGCCGCAGCGCCTATGCCGTACGCGCGCTGCCCCAGGAAGATCTTGTTGACATAAAGAGCCATGATCTCCTGCTTGCTGAGGGCGTTTTCAATGTTGCGCGCCAGCAGGATTTCGGTAAATTTCCGACTGAAGGTTCGCTTCGAGGTCAGGAAGTAATTTTTGGCGACCTGCATGGTGATGGTCGATCCGCCGGACTGGATCGAGCCGGTTTGCAGGATGTCAATGAAGGCCCGGCCGAGGCCTTTCATGCTGATGCCGCCGTGCTTGAAAAAGCTGTCGTCCTCCGCAGCCAGGAAGGCTTGGACAAATTGAGGCGGAATTTCGTTGTACTTGAGCGGCCGACTGTGTTTTTCCCCGAATTCACTGATCAGCTTGCCGTCGCTGCTATAGATTTGAAGCGGGGTTTCCAGCGTAATTTCGCGGAGTTGAGCAACGTTTGGCAGTTGTGGGCTTAGATATAAATAGACGCCACAGCCCAATAGTATTAGGCTAAGCAGGCCCGCAAACATGGTTGCCACAAGGGTGGGCATGTGTCTGGAGGAAGATTCGTGATGATTCATTGCAGATCAGGGAGTCCAGTCAGGCCCGGTGATAGACACAGAGCGATGGTGGATTATAGCCGCAAGAAGCACTTGTGCGGCAATTGCAGTCGTGTTAAGACTATTACTTAACGCTTTTAGGTATGAATGTGGTGTAAGTCCACATTTTCACTACAAAAATAAAAGGGAACCAATGCCGTGCTGCCCTTTCTGACGAAAAAGAACACCAGCCTCATCGGGTTGGACATAAGCTCTACCTCGGTAAAGCTTCTGGAGCTGAGTCTCCAGGGTGATCGTTACCGGGTGGAGAGTTATGGGGTTGAGCCATTGCCGCAGAACGCGGTGGTGGAGAAGAATATTGCCGATGTCGAGGGGGTGGGTGAGGCTATCTCCCGTCTCGTATCGCGCGCCCGTCCGCAGGGCAAGAATGCCGCTGTGGCAGTGGCGGGTTCTGCCGTCATCACCAAAACAATCGAAATGGATGCTGACCTCTCCGATGATGAGCGTGAATCGCAAATCCGGCTCGAGGCTGATCAGTACATTCCTTATCCCCTGGATGAAATCAACCTCGATTTTGAAGTGGTCGGGCCATCGCCGGTGAATCCCGAGCGTGTGAGTGTGCTGCTGGCGGCCTCGCGGACCGAGAACATCGAACTGCGGGTCGATGCGCTGATCATTGCCAATCTGGTAGCCAAGGTGGTCGATGTGGAGGCCTATGCCATGGAGAGGGCGTTCGGCCTGATCGTGGACAGCCTGCCATGCGGGCGGGAAGGCACGGTGGCGATCATCGACATTGGTGCGACCATGACCACCATGAACGTCATTAACGATGGCAAAATTATTTATACCCGTGAGCAGTTGTTTGGCGGCAGACAGCTGACCGAGGAAATACAGCGCCGGTACGGGCTTTCATTCGAAGAGGCGGGCAGGCTCAAGAAGGAAGGCGGGCTGCCGGACGACTTTGAGCCCGAAGTTTTGCGGCCTTTCAAGGAAGCGGTAGTGCAGCAGGTGACCCGCTCCCTGCAATTCTTCTTCTCTTCCAGCCAGTTTAATGACGTCGATCATATTCTGATGGCTGGCGGCACATCATCAATTCCCGGCTTGGCTCAAGTGGTTCAGGAAAAGATCGGGACCCCCGTTTCTGTTGCCAACCCCTTCGTCAACATGTCATTCGCGCCGCAGATCAGTGCTGCCGCCATCAGTAATGATGCCCCGTCGCTGATGATTGCCTGTGGACTGGCGCTGAGGAGTTTTGACTGATGGCCAAGATAAACTTATTGCCCTGGAGGCAGGAGCTCCGTAAGCAGCGCAAGCAGGAATTCCTGGCTATCGTGATGGGGGTGGCTCTGGTTGCCCTCGCTATCCTGCTGTTCTTGCACATGATGGTTAGTGCCCAGTTGGGGGACCAAGAAGAGCGGAAGGCTTACGTCAAGTCAGAGATTGACTTGCTTGACAAGCAGATAGCTGAAATCGAAGAGCTGCAAAAACGCAAGGATGAATTGTTGTCTCGAATGAAGGTGATTCAGGATCTGCAGGGCCGGCGGCCTGTGATTGTGCGGGTTTTTGATGAAATTGTACGGGCGACGCCTGACAAGCTTTACCTGACGTCGATTGAGCGTAAAGGTGACCAGTTCAAGATTTCAGGGAATGCGGAAAGCAATAATCAGGTTGCGACATTCCTGCGGAACCTCAATGCCTCTGCCTGGTTCAAGAATCCTGTCCTTGGTAATGTGACTTCCAATGAAGTCAAGACAGGTCCGGGAGGCCGGCCGGTTGCCAAGACGGATAAGGACGACAAGCCCAAGACGAACGGCTTCTCCCTGACCGTGGATCTTGAAGCTCCTGAGCCTGCGGGCGGTGCAGAGGGTAAGGATGTCAAGAAGACCAATAAGGAGACGTCCAAATGAAGATTAAGGGGTTGGGGATTGAAAGTTCAGGCACGGAGTCGAAGAAATTTGACCTGCAGGAGTTTATCAATACCCTGAATACGCTTGATCCTGAAAATATCGGATCGTGGCCCTTGGCAGTCAAGGTGCTCATTTATGTGATTGTCTTCGTGGTCGTTCTTGCGTTGGGATATGTGTTCGATATCTCCGGAATGCGTGACACCTTTGCCCATGGACAGGAGGAGCAGGAACAGCTGCTGCAGGACTTTGAACAGAAAGTTTTCAAGGCCAATAATCTGGATGTTTATAAAAAGCAGTTGAAGGATATGGAGGACTCTTTCGGTTCCCTGTTGCGTCAATTGCCCCAGGATACTGAGGTTCCGGGGCTGCTTGAGGACATCACACATACCGGTCTTGGCAGCGGGCTCGAGTTTGACGGAATTGAGCTGGGCAGTGAGCAGTCCAAGGAGTTTTACTCCGAGTTGCCGATTAATGTGAAGGTCCACGGTGATTACCATGCGTTTGGCGCCTTTGTCAGTGGCGTGTCGGCTCTGCCGCGCATTGTGACGCTGCATGATTTCAAAATTGCACCGGTTACGAGCAAGTTCGCGGATAACGGAGCTCCTGTTCTTCAGATGGAGATTCAGGCCAGGACATACCGCTATAAAGAGGTGACATCTGATGGCGGCAAGTCGTCTGCCAAGGATGCCAAATCACCCCAGCAAGACCAGAAGGGAGGGGCGTAACATGAGATCGCATGGACTTGTGTTGGCGGCCTTCTTCGGACTGAGCGCTGTGACGGGTTTGACGGGCTGTTCGTCGGGATTCGATGATGTAAAGGCGCGTATGGATGTCATTCGTAAGCAACCGCGCGGGCGAGTCGAGCCGCCGCCTGAGTTTACGCCTATGCCATCATTTACGTATGCGGCGCATCAATTGAGAAGTCCATTCATGCCGCCTGAGACGGCCGAGGAAATCGCGGTCAGGAATGACAAGAAAGTCGTGCCTGACTTTGCGCGCCCGCAGGAGTATCTCGAGAAATTCAGTCTTGAGGCTCTGCGCATGCGCGGCACCATTCAAAAACCGGGCGGTACGTTGTACGCGCTGGTTGAAGACAGTGATGGCGGGGTTCAGCGTGTCAAGGTCGGTAATTACATGGGTAAGAACCATGGCAAGATACTTGAAATTACCCCGGGTCAGGTAAATCTGGTTGAGATTGTGCCGGATGGTCGGGATGGCTGGGTTGAACGTCCTCGCAGTATGGTTATGGCCGAAAAGTGAGCCGCACGGCCAGGAGAATGCAAATGATCAATCGGATCACAATGAACAATAACAAGGTTACTGGGAAGGGCTTCAAAATGCGTCGTCTGGTTCTGGGCTTAGGATTGCTTTCTTTGATGCAGGTAGCTGCTGCGGCAGAACGAATGCTCTTGAAGCAAGTCGACTTTGTTACCCTTCCGGGTGATGAGATTGAAGTCAAGTTGAGCTTCGATCATACCCCCCCGCAATTACAGTCCTATCAGATCGAGAAGCCTGCCCGTCTGGTTTTTGATTTGCCCAACACCAAGAATGGTCTGCCTTCGCGTTATCTTTCCTTGGGGAATGGTAATGCCCGGAGCCTGACGGTTGTTGATAATCAGGATCGTACACGCTTGGTGGTAAACTTGGGCGAAGTAACTGGCTATGCTTCCCGCGTTGAGGGCAATGCGCTTGTTCTTCGGATTGGCAAAGGCGAGGCTGCCGGCCAGACCGGTCCGGCGGTTGCAGGGAATCGCGTGGTTGATACCGGCACGGCCACTGTCGCGGCGGCAACTCCCGCCGGACAACCATCCGTTGCGGCCAAGCCTGCCAAGTCTTCTTCAGGCCTTCAGGTTCAGGGTATTGACTTCAAGCGAGGCGATCAGGGCGATGGGCAGTTGATGATTGATCTGTCCCAGTCTTCGATCCCGGTTGATGTGCAGCAGCAAGGCAACAAGATCATTGCACGGTTTATCGGCGCTAAACTGCCTGAAAGCCTGCGTCGCAAACTGGATGTTTCAGACTTTGCGACACCGGTCAAAACCGTTGAATCCTATAATGAAGGCGCTAATGGCGTCATGGTGATTCAACCTCAGGGAGAGTTTGAGTATCTGGCCTATCAGGCCGACAACCGCATGACCATCAGCGTCAAGCCGGTGGCGAAGGAAGATCGTCGTCGCAAGGAGTTTGCCTATACCGGCGAGAAGCTGTCCCTGAACTTCCAGGATATTGAGGTCCGTTCAGTTCTTCAGCTGATTGCTGACTTCACCTCCTTGAATCTGGTGGCCAGTGATACCGTTTCCGGCCGTATCACCCTGCGTTTGCAAAATGTTCCATGGGATCAGGCTCTTGACCTGATTCTCAAGACCAAGGGTCTGGACAAGCGCACAGTGGGCAATGTAATGCTGGTGGCACCTGCGGATGAAATTGCCGCCCGTGAACGCCTTGAGCTGGAAAGTCAGGCTCAAACTGAACAAATTGCACCGCTCCGCACGGAATATATTCAGGTTAATTACGCGAAAGCCTCGGATCTGCAATCATTGATTACCTCCGGCACGGCAGGGGCAGGCAGCAGCCAAGCGTCTCAAAGTACGTCTCTTTTGAGTGGGCGCGGTAGTGTTTCGGTTGATAGCCGTACAAACATGCTGGTGATTCAGGATACAGCCAAGAAAATCGAGGAAGTCCGCGATCTGGTTGCCAAGCTGGATGTCCCTATCAAGCAAGTGATGATTGAAGCCCGGATCGTACTGGCCGACAGCAGCTTCGCCAAGGAGCTGGGTGTGCAGTGGGGCGTGGCGCATGATAACTTCCGCGCCAACAAGCGCCTGATGGCGGCTGGCTCGCGGACCACGCTCGGTGAGTTGCGGGAAGTTGAAATTGATACTACCACTGGTCAGCGCAAATATGATTTGACGCAGGGTGAGGATCTGGCTGTTGATTTGGGCGTCGTGAAGGCCGGAGCCAGTTCGTTGGCGCTGGGCATCATGGATTCCGATAACATTGTGCTGGATCTTGAGTTGTCTGCACTGCAATCCGATGGTCATGGTGAGGTGATTGCCACGCCGCGTGTCTTGACTGCCGACAAGCAGAAAGCCCGTGTTGCGACCGGTAAGCAGATTCCTTATCAGGAAAAAACGTCCAGCGGCGCCACTTCTGTCAAGTTCGTCAATGCTGAGCTTTCCCTGGAAGTAACCCCGAGTATCACGCCTGATGGGCGCGTCAACATGGAGTTGCTGGTCAATAACGATAGCCTGGGTGAAGTTCTTTCCTACGGTGCTGTTACTATCAACACAAACCGTGTGACGACCAACGTACTGGTTGATGATGGCCAGACCGTGGTTCTGGGCGGTATCTTCAAGGAGTCAACCAACAAGGGCGTCACCAAGACTCCGGTGCTGGGTGATATTCCTTATCTGGGCCGCTTGTTCCGTCAAGATGTCAAGCGTAACGATAAGGTCGAGTTGCTGATCTTTGTGACGCCTCGCCTGATGACGGACACGGTTGCCGGTAAGTAAGGGTGGAGCAGGCTTTGCGTGCAGGAGGCAACCTTTTTCTCGTGGGACCCATGGGGGCAGGAAAAACGACTATCGGTCGCTATCTTGCCGACATGCTGGGTTGGCGTTTTGTCGACAGCGACCACGAGATTGAGTTGAGGACTGGCGCAAGCATCCCCTGGATTTTTGACAAGGAAGGTGAGGAAGGATTTCGCAAGCGCGAAGAGTCCATGATCGCAGAGCTGACACAGGAACGGAATATTGTGTTGGCGACCGGTGGAGGCGCAGTCATGCGCCGCCAAAACCGCTTGGCCTTACAAGCTCGAGGTACGGTGGTTTACCTGTTTACCCCTGTTTCGATGCAAATTGAGCGCACCGCTCATGATCGCAATCGTCCGTTGCTCCAAACCGCCAATCCTGAAATTAAACTTCGTGAGTTATTTGAGACGCGCGATCCGCTGTATCGGGAAGTTGCCGATCTCATCATGCCAACGACAGATGGCTCCGCCCGTGAGCTGGCGCAAAAAATAGTACAGACTCTGGGGCTGGCTTCGTTAAAATAGGAGCACGTACTCCTATAACGCGTGCTTTCCATGCAAACCCTTCTTGTAGATCTTGGCTCACGCAGCTATCCCATATTTATCGGCGAGAACCTGCTGGAAAAGCCGGATTGCCTGTTGCCGTATATTGCCGGCAAGCAGGTGCTGATTGTGTCCAATACGACGGTGGCGCCGCTGTATCTGGATACCGTCAGGGCGCTGTTAACCGCATCGCAATTTCATGTCGCCACCCACATTCTGCCGGATGGCGAGCAATACAAAACGCTGGGCCACGTCGAAGGCATTCTGACAAGCCTGCTGGAAGCACGGTTTAATCGTGATTGCACGGTTATCGCCTTGGGCGGTGGAGTAGTGGGCGATATGACGGGTTTTGCGTCGGCCTGCTATCAGCGTGGGGTGGCGTTTGTGCAAATTCCAACCACTTTGCTGTCGCAGGTGGACTCATCTGTGGGTGGGAAAACCGGTGTAAACCATCCGTTGGGCAAGAATATGATCGGGGCCTTCAAGCAACCCCGCGCCGTGATTGCCGACATGGCGGTTCTGGGTACGCTCAGCCAGCGTGAGTTCGCCGCCGGCTTGGCGGAGGTTATCAAGTATGGCCTGATCCGGGATCTGGCGTTTGTCGGCTGGCTTGAAGAAAACATGAACCGGCTCGTGGGCCGTGAAACCGGGATATTGGCAGAAGCGGTATACCGCTCGTGCCAACACAAGGCGCAGGTTGTTGCAGCCGATGAGTTTGAGACTGATCAGCGGGCGTTGCTGAATTTGGGCCATACCTTTGGCCACGCCATTGAAACGGCGATGGGTTATGGACAATGGCTACATGGTGAGGCGGTCGCGACCGGGATGCTGATGGCCGCTGACCTGTCGTGGCGCTTGGGTTGGTTGGCCCGGTCGGATGTTCTGCGGGTCAAGGCGTTGCTGCAGTCGGCAGGCCTGCCGGTGGTGCCTCCGTCGGACATGACTCCGGAGATGTTCATGGATTTGATGTCCGTGGATAAGAAAGTGCTTTCCGGGAAGCTCCGGCTAGTGCTGATGAAGTCAATGGGGGAGGCGGTTGTGACGGCGGATTTCTCGCTGGACCGCTTGCGTGAAACCCTCAGCGCCGGTACACGATTGGGTGAAGAATCATGACGACCGGATCGGTTGAGCGCGGCTGGGGCATGGCATTTGCGGTGGTGTTCATGCTCTTGCTGATGGATGTGGCCGCCATTGCACTGAAAAGCCGGAAAGCCAGGGAGGAGCCGGCAATTCAGGATGTTTTCCTGAAGGAGAAGCCCCAGTTCACGGCGGAGCTTGGCCAACTACTGACGATCGTGCCGCCGACAGACTACGATGCGCCGCCTCCCGAATTGCATGGCCCCCAATATCGGACCGCCGATTGGCTGAAAGCCCAAGGGGCGGGTGCCTGGACCCTGCAGGTGTTGGTTTCGCCGGACGAAGAGATCGTCAAGGAGTATCTGGCGAAGCGCGCGGATCGTGAGCAGTATGCTTACTTTGCCCAAAAGCGTGAAACCGAGCTTGTTTACGTGGTGGTTTTCGGCAGTTTCGTGACGCGTGAGCTGGCTATTGGCGAGGCAACCACCATGGACTTTGGCATGACTCAAGGTGTTCCCGCGCCTGCCAAATTTATGGATTACATAGCCCAGGTCCCGGTCTTTGAGCCTGCCATTGATGCCCCGCCCACCTCCTATGGCGATGTCCCCGAACCGGTTGCGCCCGGTGATGATCCGGTAACAACGGAACCACCTGCGCCCGCAGCCTCCGGTACGCCCACGACCGGTTCACCGGTTCGTCAGGAGACATTTGATCCTTTTGCCACCGCCCCCTGAGAGGTGTCCAGATCGGGTGCTTCAGGTAAAAGCTGGATTTCCGCCCAAGCCGCTTCGGGAACCAAAAAGGTACTGTCCGCGGAGTGGTTCCAGACAGAGGTGCGGTCGCGTTCGGTTAGGCGGTGATCCCAGCCATCATGGGCCAAGGCCACGATCGCCTCGTAGTCTTCAAGGGTGTTGCCAGCAAGCTCAAACTCAAAGCCGTAGTAGGCCGGAATCTTCCAGTAGGGGTAAGGCCGGACGCTTTGAACGGGGCCGTGCGTGCCGAGTCGGGAAATGAGCCGGTTGTTGATGGCGGCGGCTTGTTCATCGCCGGAGCAATGCGCGTAGATTCGCAGGAACAATTTCATGGGATAGGTCCGGGCAAGCGTCCGTGGCTTCAATCATCGGGTCAGAGTCATGCAGTCCATCATTTGCCGCCAGTGTGGTCAAGCTTTTGGTTGCGGCCATTTGTCCAGATCGTGCTGGTGCAGCGATTTGTCCACTCTCGCGGGGGGATGCCAGTCCCGAGGATGCGTCTGTCCGGATTGTTTGCTGCACGAGGCCAGGGAGGGGGTCGGTGACTGGCTGGGAAGCCATGCCGTCGGGGTGGCGGTGCCCGCCAGGTTACGGGGGACTGGTTTGATTGAGGGTATTGATTACTATCTGGAGCACGGCAACTGGGTGTTTACCGAGTGGTATCACCGCAAACGCGGCCGCTGTTGCGGTAACGGTTGCCGACATTGCCCCTGGCGTTCAGCCGCTCAGAGATCCTGATCGCCGGGGATGGCCGGGCAGATCCGGTTGCGCCCGGCATGTTTGGCGTCATACAGGCAGCGGTCTGCTTCGGCAATCAGATCCTTGATGGCCCGCGGGGTTTCAGGGACGGCGGCGGCGATGCCGATGCTGACGGTAATCAGGCGTGAAGGCCACTCGTGGTTCACTACCACCTGGCGGAACCGCTCGGCCAGCACCTGTGCCCCATCGAGGGCGGTATTGGGCAGGATAATGGCGAATTCCTCGCCTCCATAACGCACCACGCAGTCAATCGTCCGGCTGTTCTGCAGCAGGAGCAGGCTGAGTTGTTGCAGCACATGATCACCGGCCGGGTGACCGAACTCGTCGTTATAGTCCTTGAAGTGATCCACATCCAGCATCATCAGCGATAACGGAGTCTTCTGCCGGATGGCGCGGTCGCATTCGTAATCGATGCGCTCGTCAAAGACGCGGCGGTTTTTCAGGCCGGTGAGGGCGTCGGTCGTGGCGAGCAGCGCCAGCTTGACGTTGGCGCTGGATAACTGCTTCTGGTGTTCGGCCAGCAGTTGCTCCTGATGCTTGCGGGAGGTGATGTCGTGAAAGATGGAGCGAATGGCGGTCAGTTTACCGTTTTCAAATGAGAAGCTGTTGCTGCTCTCAACAATGATTTCGTGACCGTTGCGGGTCTTCAGGATCAACTCCTGACGACTGTGGCGGTGTCCGGAGAGGGCTTGCTTGAACAGCAGCGCGGTCTGCCCCATGCTGACCGGATGAATGACATCGACCAGCGTCAATTGCGGCAAGTCATCCACCTGATATTCCAGGGTTCGCAGCCAGGCGCGGTTCACATATAAAAAGTGGCCTTCGGGTGTGACGCTTTGCACCAGGTCATGCGTGCCATCGAGAAATTCGCGGAAACTGACCTCGGGGTTGTCGACCGGATCCTCCACGGCCGGCGCGGCGACTTCGCGCTCCCTGGCGGTGTAGAGGAATCCGGTCAATGTCTGGCCGAGCGTGTAGAGCGGGGTGATTTCCAGCAGCACGGGAATGGCCTCGCCATCCTTGCGCAGATAATCGCACTCCAGCCGGTCCATGCCCTTGACGGCGGCGATGGCGGTGAGGGTGTCAAGGCCGGGCCGGATGCTTCGCCCCAACTCCGTCGTCATGGCGGCCGAGCGTTGGTGAATCTGCACCAGATCATGCAGCAGCAGGATGGTGGCGCGGTTAAGCAGTTCCTGGTCGTTGTAACCCAAGTGGTAGAGCGCGCTGGGATTGGCGTAGCGGATGACGCCGGCCAGGTCTGTGGCGATGGTCATGCCGGGCAAGGCCTCAAGAGTCAACAGCCGCCAGTCAGGAGTAGTGGCGGAAGCAACCGGTTCTCCGGCGGAGAGGGCGGGAAGTAGGGGGCTTTCCATAATGATTCGCCAGGGCAATAGTCTGGTTACGGGTCGATGCACCGCCTTTTCAGTGTGAACCACCGGCTTTAAATTTCCAGCCCTGCGCGATGAATTACCGTAATCGGCTCCCGAAATGGAAAAAGCAGTTACAATATTCCCCTTTCGTACCCATGAGTACTGACATGACTGTCCTGAAGAATGACCGCTTCCTGCGCGCGCTGGCCCGCCAGCCCGTGGATATCACGCCTGTCTGGATGATGCGCCAGGCCGGTCGCTACCTGCCGGAATACCGTGCAACCCGCCAGCAGGCCGGGGATTTCATGGCGCTGTGCAAGAATCATGACCTGGCCTGCGAAGTAACGTTGCAGCCGCTGGAGCGTTATCCGCTTGATGCCGCCATTCTGTTCTCGGACATTCTGACCATTCCGGATGCCATGGGGCTGGGCTTGTATTTTGAAACGGGGGAAGGCCCGCGTTTTCGCAAGGTGGTGCGCACCGAGGCCGATATTGCCGCCCTGCCGGTACCCAAGCCGGAAAGTGATCTGGATTATGTCATTCGGGCGGTGAAAACCATTCGCGGCGCCCTGAACGGCCGTGTGCCGCTGATCGGCTTTTCCGGCAGCCCGTGGACGCTGGCCACCTACATGGTGGAGGGCGGCGGCAGCCGTGATTTCCGCGCGGCGAAAACCATGCTGTATACGCAGCCGGCCTTGATGCATGCCTTGCTCGACAAGCTGGCGGATGCCGTGATTGCCTATCTCAACGCCCAGATTCTGGCGGGCGCCCAGGCCGTGCAGATTTTTGACAGTTGGGGCGGCGCCTTGTCCGCGGCGGCCTATCAGGAGTTTTCACTGGCTTATATGCGCAAGATCGTCAACGGCCTGATCCGTGAACATGAGGGCCGGAAGGTCCCGGTAATCCTGTTCACGAAGGGAGGCGGCCTGTGGCTGGAAAGCATGGCGGATACCGGGGCGGATGCGCTGGGTCTGGACTGGACCATTGATATCGGCGCCGCGCGTCAGCGCGTGGGTGACCGTGTCGCCCTCCAGGGCAACATGGACCCTTCGGTGCTGTTCTCCTCGCCGGCCCAGATCCGGCAGGAAGTGCAGCGCATCCTTGCGTCCTTCGGGAATGGCCACGGCCATGTCTTCAACCTCGGTCACGGTATCGACCAGCACGTGAATCCGGAAAACGCCGGGGCATTCATTGAAGCGGTCCATGAGTTCAGCGGTCAATACCATCGCTGACTCCGGGTGAGCGTGACAGTCAAAAGGCCGGGCATTAGGGATATTGCCCGGCCTTTTAACGTGCGGCGGCCTTAGCGGGTGCTGATGTCGCCCGCACCCAGAATGGGGAAGGGCAGGGGGATGCGGGAGTTGGTGTAGTCATCATTTTCCAGCATGCGTTGCATGCCGACCATGATGCTGTAGGGCGCGGCGCGCTGGACATAATTGTTGGCCCAGGCCGGGATATTGCCACCCGGATCCACATAGCCTTCGGCTTCAACCTTGACCCGGTTGCCGGGCAGGGGGGTAAAACGAACGGTCATGTCCTCGGCGGCCATGCGCACCAAGCCGCTCTTCTCCGGTACAAAGCCCGGTTCTGCCTTGACATTCATGACAATGAAATTATGGCTGCGTGTTTGCGGCTCAATCACGGCGTGCAGCACGGCGTCCCGACCGGGAATGCCATGCGGGGTGCGGTGCCGGAAATACAGGTAGTATTCGGTGGCTGAAACCTTTTTCAGCAGGCGCGACTCCAGTACTTCCCAGTACCATTTATGGTAGCTGTCAAAATCGAGCATGATGCGGGCATAAGCCTCCATGCTGCCTTCCAGTGTCGCCTCCACCTTGAACGAGCGGTAGCGTTTCTGGTCTTCCTGTTTGATCCAGGTGCGGATACTGCGTTTACGGTCGTAACGGACTTCCACCCACTCGTTGCCCAGTTTTCCCTGAAGCTCCGCCATGTCGTCCCGGTCGGCCCTGGCGGGTGAGATCGGGGATAAAAAGCCGATTATAATCAATAGCCAGAATATCAGCGGGCGTGCCATGGCGAACTCCTGTCCGGTGTTTGTTGTTTTGAAGGCAAGGCTTGCCGCGACGGCGGTGCGCACGTGCCAATCCGGTCGGAGAGTTAAGCAGTTGTGATGGTTAAACAATCGCCACAATCCGCCAGCCGCGTGACATATGACGCCAGTCCGGCGAGTGGCGGGATCAGCTTGCCGCAGGGGCGATGCGGGCCGAACGCAGCGCCGCGGATTCGGTGCCACCCTCGATGAAGCCGATGAATTCGCGCAGGTAAGCCGCGACCAGCTCCGGGTGGCTGCGTTGCACCCAGTGGCCCGCCGCCACATTGCGCCGCCAGAGTTGCGGCGCCCAACCGGCCAGGTCATCAAACAGCCCCGGGGTGACATAGCGGTCTTCGGTGGGAACCACCAACTGCACCGGGATGTCGGTCCAGCGTCCCTCCGGGCGGAAGAGCCGTTTCAGGAAATTGGCCCGGTAGAGCTTGATGCCATGCAGACCGTCGCTGGACTGGGTGGTGAATTGTTCCGGCTCGAGTCCGGCATGCAATCGGGCAAAGCGGGCCGGCCATTTGTTAAAGGCCAGTCGCCAGGTGAGGCGTGGCGCCAGCGGCAGATGGAAGGAGGCGATATACCAGGAGTGCAGCAACTGGTTCAGCACCCGTTGCCTGCGGGCGCGATCATGCGGGCGGTGCAGGGTTTGCTGCATCCAGAACGCAGCGTGATCCAGACTGGGGCCGGAGATTGACGTGAACGAAGCAATGCGGCCTTGCAGGCGCGGCGTGGTGACCGCTTCCCAGCATTGAATCGATCCCCAGTCATGCCCGGCGAGGTGGACAGGTTGCCCCGGACTGACCGCGTCGATAATGCAGGCCAGATCTTCGACCAGGAGTTGCAGCCGGTAGTCGCGGGTGTGCTTTGGAATAGTCGAGCCGCCCGCGCCGCGGACATCCGGCATGACAAGACAGAAATCATCCTGCAGCAGGTCGGTTACATCGCGCCAGATCAGGCTGTTGTCCGGGAAGCCGTGAACCAGGACCAGCATGGGGCGCGAGCGGTCACCACGGATACGGACCTGCAGACGGACGGAGTTGTTGGCAATCTGGAGCAGTTCATCGGGAGTGGACATGGGTATGGCCTGGAGCAGGATTCAAGGGTCCCAGCGGTTCAGTTTTTGCTGATGGATAACGGCCTTGAGACGTTGGGTATAGCGGGCGCGCTCACTGGTCAGCGGCTCCAGCGCCGCCATCATGGCCTCCGCGCTCAGTTTTCGGTTCTGCTGTCGCAACTGGCTTCGGAGGTTACGGAAAGAGGCGCCCATCGGCTCGGTATTGAGGGTGTGGACCCAGGCGTGCATGTCTTCGGGCGCCAGGGACCGGTCGCGCGCCAAGCAGCGGGGTGCGCAGGCTGGCGGGAAGCGGGTAGGCGGCGACTGGCGCCAGCCGTATTCCAGCCAGCCCTGGGCCAGGGCCAGCGAGGGCGGCACGACATCCATGCGGCTCAGCAGGGCGTTGAAGAAATTGCGATCTCCGCGCTGGCGGGGTTCCAGCCCGTATTTCTCGGCATTGAGCTTCAGCCAGTTGAAGTCATCCTCGGAGATGTCGTCACTGTTAAGGTATTGGTTGGCGATGGCGGCGACCCGTTCCCGATCCGCCAGGATTTCCCGGTTCAGCGTCTGCAGGCGGACACCCATGGCGGTCCAGGCGGGCTGAGCATTCCGGGCTTCGCAGGTAAATGCGGTCAGGCACAGCAGGAAGAGGGCCGGCAAGCGTTTAAGGGGCATTTTCAGGAGCATTGGCGAAGAGCTGATCGGTGGCACGGGCCAGTCGCAAGTCATTTTCATGGATTCCCCCCAGATCGCGGGTGTGCCAGCTGACCGTGACATATCCCCAGCCAAAAGAGATATCAGGGTGATGCCGGACGGCTTCGGCGAGTATGACCAACCGGCTTGCCAGGGCGGCAGCCGTGGCGAAGTCCGGTGTTGTCCATGTCCGGGTGAGACGTGGATGCTGTTCCGGCCGGTCAAGCCGCCATGGCGTCAAGGCCGGCAGTTGCTGCCGGAGCGCCGGCTCGTCCAGCAAGCCGTCTGCCGACCACGGGAGCAGCGCGGGCGGCATCAAATGCAGTTCTGGGCCTTTTTCCAGGCGTCAATTTCGGATTGCGAACCAAAGACCTGATCGACAACGCCCAAGCTGTCGACCTTGCGTTGTTCGTAGCCCTTGCCGGGGATGGTCATGTCGGTGGCCATAGTAACCAGCATCGCCTTCATCCGCTCCGGCTGGTAGATTTCCTGACGGTGCTGGATGATGTAGGAGAAGTCACCGCGGCGAACCACGAAGAATCCGTAGTAAACGGTATCGTCGAGGACGTCTTTCGGCAGGTTGTTCGGGGCCATGGTCATGCTGACAATCGCCAGCAGGCCTTCACCGGCATTACTGTTCACGGTGTCCTTGAACAGCACCTTGCGTTCGAGGATGTTCTTTTCCTTGTCCAGCACATCGCTGAGGTAGTAACTCATCACCATGTCGTTCAGGGTGCGGTCATTGGCGAAGGAGGGCGGGCGAACCACCGGGTGTTCAATCAGGTTCAGGTAGTCAATGCGGAAGAAGCGGTTCTTGCTGTCCCAGATATTGAGGCTGCCACCGTAGGGTTCGCATTGCTCGGTCATTTCCAGCTTGCCCTGGAAGGCCTGGCTGCCGAGGTTGATGGAGTATGCGCCGCCGGGAGCGTGGTAGGCCGCCTGAGTCTGGGGATAGGGTCCGTTCGATGCACAACCGGCGAGTCCGGCCAAAGCCAGACAAGCGGCAGCAAGCCTTCCGCGAATCATTGTGTTCTCCTCAGTTCAGGTCGCGCCGCACGCCGGGAAGTCCTACGATTCCAGTTCGGTCCAGCGTTCGAGCAAGTGTAACAGTTCTTCTTCTAGTTGAGCCAAGCGCACGGTAGCGGCCGTGGCGGCATCCGGTTCACGGACATAAATGTCCGGGTTTTCCAGCCGGGACTGCAAGTCAGCCTGTTCGGCCTCCAGTGCGGCGCACCGCTCCGGCAGGGCGGCCAGTTCGCGCTGCTCATTGTAGCTCAATTTCTTTTTGGGAATAGCGGGTTTTTCCCGGATTTCCGGGACTTCGGTCACAGGCGCATTTTTCACCGGAGCCTTGCCGGTGATGGCGGCGGGCGCCCGGCCTTCGGTCTGGCGCAGCCAGTCGGTGTAACCGCCGACGAACTCTTCGACGCGGCTGTTGCCCATGAATGCCCACGAGCCGGTGACAACGTTGTCGACAAAGGCGCGGTC